>SKPJ01000135.1 GCA_007119595.1 Myxococcales bacterium | reverse complement strand
TGGAGGACACAGGCTCATCGGAGGACACGGGTTCATCGGAGGATACGGGCTCACCGGAGGATACGGGTCCGCCACCGGAATGCGGTGGCGATATCTGGGACGATACGCACGATGGAGAAGATCCCTGGGAGGAGCCCATTATCGACTGTGACGCTCTGAGTGCTTCGTGGAGTTGCAGTATCACCGAGGAGGAGGAGAAATTCATCGAATTGATGAATGAAAAACGCTCCGAGGTACAGACCTGCGGCGACACCGAATATGGTCCTGTAGGACCGGTCCAGATGGATGAAGGCCTACAATGTGCGGCGCGGATTCACAGTTGGGATATGAGTGGTCGCAGTTATTTTAGTCACGACACGCTGGAGGGGCGAAGTCCTGGGGAGCGTGCGGGCCTGGTGGGAGCCGGTGGAATGTGGGGAGTGGCTGAAAATATCGCCTCCGGGGCCGGAACGGCAGCCGGCGCCCTGTCATTGTGGATGAATAGCCCCGGTCACTGCGCCAATATTATGGGAAGTTATAGCACGGTGGGGATCGGAATTTATGGCAGTTATGCCACACTGAAATTGCGATAAAATGAGAGTGCCCCCGATGCTTCCCGTTTTCAGTCGTACCGTTTTCAAGGGGTGGGAATGAACTCTCCCTGTGGCCATGCGATCCGGGTGGGTATTTCGGCGGCGATATAAGCGCCGTCCTCATCGGTTCCAATGCCGAGTCGGCCGTCGTGGAATCGTCCCCAACAGTGGACGAATCCGTGCTCATCGAGGGCACAGGAGTGTTCGTCTCCGGCAGCGATATCAACGAAAACCAGATCTTCGTCGGCAAGGATACGCTCCGGTCGAGGCTCGGAAGTTTCGGTGCTTCCAGTGCCGAGATGATTGCGCACATTTTCACCCCAACAGTAGACCGGACCATCCCGGTGCAGTGCACAGGAATGTTCCTCGCCGGTGACGATGTCGGTGTATGCGTCGCCCTGGATGACCGGCTCTGGAATGGGCCAGTCGCGGTTGTCTCCCGTGCCGAGGCGCCCGGAATTGCCATTGCCCCAGCAATAGGCGCGGTGGCTGTCGGTCAGTGAGCCGATGGCGCAGGTGTGTTCGATGCCTGCCGAGACGGTTTGAGCGTCCCGGGAGTCGAATGCGTCGCCCACCAATTGTGGGGTATTGGCCTGGCTGGATGTCTCGTTATTGCCGAGGCGGCCGCGGCTTTGATTTCCCCAGCAAAAGAGGGCAGTTCCACTGCCCTGTCGTTCGGCGATGGCGCAGGTGTGTTCGTCTCCTGCCGATACGTCGATCCACCCGTCCTCGGCGTCCTCCGGAAGGATGACGAGCTGCATTTCGGAGTCCGAAGGAGCGTCCTCGACGCCGAGCTGGCCGTCGGCGTTGGAGCCCCAGCAATACAGCTCACCGCTGTCGGCGGTGATGGCGCAGGTATGTGAACCACCGGCGGAGACGGTGTCCCAGGGGCCTGTATGGCCCTCGTCGACCTGCTGCGGTTGACGCGGGTTCTCGGGGCTAAATCCCAATTGTCCTCGGGAGTTGTCGCCCCAGCAATACAACCCACCGCCGTCGTCGATGGCACAGGTGTGTTCGTCTCCGGCGGAGACCATCTGCCAGTCTCGATCCGTGGCGACCCGCTCGGCGACGGCGAATTCGGTCTCGGGAGCATCAACACCCAATTGCCCGGCGTTGTTGAGGCCCCAGCACCACAGGCTTTGGTCCTCGACGATGGCGCAACTGTGGTGAGCACCGGCGTCGATTGAGATGAACTCCGGCGGTGGAGCAAAGATGAGATAGGTCTTCGGACCCATGCAGTGAGTGTCGTTTTGGGAGCCCCCGAAATCAGTGGCGCAGGCCTCGACGAGGAAGAGGGCGCTGTCGATGTCTTCGTCGGGAAATTCCAGTTCGAAGGGCTCGTCCAGTGAGCAGTCGGTCTCTTGGGCCTCGTCGAAGTCCAGGTGATCCCAATAACAGCTCAATTCGCAATCCTCGCGAGAACAAGAGGCGGTGTATTCGCCGGGAAAGGAAAATGGTGAGTCCTCGGAGTTCGGCTCATATTCACCGACGCCGTCGAGTTCAAAGTCAAAGTCGTAGAGAATCAGGGTATCCGCTCGGGCTGGAGTTGAAGGAGCCTCATCCTCGAAATTGGTGCGGACCTCAAAGCGAAGATAGCCCTCTTCGATGTCGAGTCGTTCACTTCGCTCGTCGATTCGATGGGGCGAGACGCAATCGAACCAATCATCGCTATTTTGAAGTGCACATTCGGTGGTGCAACTGGGGGGAGTGCAGTCGAAGCGATACTCCAATTCGAAATCGTCGGGGTCGATGACGATCCGATCGTCGGCGTCGATACCCGGATATTGATAAAGGTCGATGGCGGGCTCTGGATCGCTGCCGAAGCATCCGGCGACGATAAAGCTGAAGATGAGCAGAAGAAGTGATGTCGAAATTCGCATGCAGACCTCGCATCGGGCGAGAAGATAACTGATCTCCTCGCACCGACCATGACAAGTAAAATGGAGTGTTTCCCGCCGGCGACCATATCAGACGAGCCGGAGGAGTAAAAAATTCAGGGAGCGTGGGGCCACTCAATGCGGACGGGTGTCAAGATTTCCTCTGGTTCGGATTCGGGGACACCGACGGCGCCGAAGGTGTTGTCGCCCCAGCAATAAAGGGTGTTGTCGTCGCTATCATCGGAGATAGCACAGGTGTGGTCTCCACCGGCGGAGATGGACTGGAATGTCTGGTCGCCGAATTCGGTAAAATCAACGGTCGTAGGTGTATCAGTATCGCCGTTCAACTCTGTTGAGTTGCCGGTTTGCCCCTGTGAATTGGCTCCCCAACAGGTCGGTTCGAGATCGTCATCGATGGCGCAGGTGTGACGGCTTCCGGCACTGATGGTGGCAAAGCCCGCGCTGGCTTCCACGAGGCCGGGAAGATGAGTATCTTCAGGGGCCGCGTCGCTTCTGGCGAGGCGGCTATTACCGTCGTGTCCCCAGCAATAGGCTTGGATGTCATTATTCTCATCTTCCGCCATGGCACAGGAGTGGTAATAGCCGGTGGTTACCTCGAGCAAGGTTCGGGTCGTAAATTGCTCGGTCGGCTCGCTTTCGTCTTCGTATACGAGGACGGGAGTTAAGTGGGGTCCCTCGGAGGAACTTCCGACTTGTCCATCCGTTGATCGTCCCCAGCAATACGCCAGCACTGTTCCGATTGGCTCGACGTCAAGTGACGAGTTCTCAGCGAGCGCGCAACCATGTTCGAAACCCAGGTCGACGTCGAGCCAACCTTCGATCTCGTCGCTGCCTCCGGCGCCAATCTGAACCTCGGTGGTAACCAGATTGAGATCATCGAGGTCTGGATCGTCACCACTGCCGAGTCGATAATCCGTAGCTCCCCAGCAATACAGCTCGTCTTCATCGGTGATGGCACAGCTTGCGAAGGCGCCGGAGGACACGGTGTGCCAACTGTGTTGGTCGTCGACCAGGGTCGGTGTTGGATAGGAGGTTTCAGAGATGCCGGGCGCGACTTCTCCGTCCGAATTAAAGCCCCAGCAATAAAGCTCATCGTGTTCGCTGATCGCGCAGGTATGAGTAAAGCCGGAGGCGACGGACTTCCAGCGAGGTGTGGGTTCATCGTCGGTTCGAACGTGGAGGGGTTGATATTCCGTGGCCTCCAGGCCTTCTCCTGCGCCGAGGATGCCCTGGACTTCTCCGTTCGGACCTTCGACTTCATCAGCGCCCCAGCACCAGAGGGATTGATCGTCGAGGATGGCGCAGGTGTGCCGATGGCCGGCAGAGACCTGCTGCCACACGGGCTCGACGTATTCGAAATTGTAGGCTTCCTCGACGCAATGCTCGTTGTCGCCGAAATCGTTGGTCGAGCATGCCTTAAAATACAGTGTGGTGTTTTCTACGGCTTCCGGGAGTTCGAAATCGTGCTCAAAGTCGGGACTCTCCCACAGGTCACAGATGCCGGGGTCATCAACCGGCGAGAGATCATCGTTGTCCCACTGACAGGCCACCGCACAGTCTGGATGGGTGCAACTGACCAGCCGCGTGCCCAGGTAGGGATGAGAAAATTCGCTATCGTCCTCCAGATCGATGGAGGCCTCGAAATTGAAGTAAATCGTGGTGATCTGTTCATCGCTGGCCTCGACGGTGTCACCCTCCTGATCGCGCAATTCGACCTCCAGGGTGTGGATGCCATCGGAGACGTCTTCGTCGGTGAGTTCGAAGGTCAGATTACAGGGCTCAGATAACACCTCCGCACCGGCCTGGGAGACGCGACAAAGCAGGTGCTCTTCACAACCGTCGGGCTCACATTGAAATTCGTATTCGACGCTGAACGTGAAGTCGCCGTCGTCGTCTTTGTCGACGTGGATCTCGGAGTCGGCGTCGATGATCTCGATGGATGGTTCCGGAGGTGGGTCGGTGTCGGCGTCATCGGGGTCCGCATCAGTGGCGTCAGGGGTCGTATCGGTATCGCCGGGACCCGTGTCGGTATCCCCGGGGCCCGTGTCGGCGTCTGGTGAATCGGTGTCGGCGTCATCAGGATCCGGAGTGGATGTGTCGGCGTCGAGATTCCCCGTATCGGCGTCAAAAGGCTCGTCATCAGCGTCCGGGAAATCACCGTTGGTATCGCTCAGATCGGCATCTCCGGCATCGGCTTCGTCGATACTCGCCATATCTGTTTCGACACTGAAAATGCACGCCGTCAACAATGTGACACAAGAGCATCCGACGAAGAGATAGCGCAGAGTTTGACTCATGATTTGCCCCTGGAGAAACGAATAAATAAGTGACGGTGCCGGGGATTGATTCAACTCAAAGAAGGATAATGGCCGATCTGATCGGGGGACGCAAGATCTCGGGTGTTTGGGGGTGTGATTCACCCCCGTCGGTTCTCGGTTGCGAAGCAGCAGACCGAATCTGACGGTGTCGCGACTCCCTGGAGGTGGCGCTGCCACAGCTGCGGTCGTGCTCCTTGTCAGGTTTCGCCCTGCTGCTCCGGCCCTTCGACCGACGGAGATGAATCACACCCGGTGTTTGGGTTTGGGTTGGGGGATGAGATGAGCAGTTAAATTATCGAAAATCGCGGGAGTCGGTCTTCGCCGGTGAGTGGGGAAGCCGGGGAGTCCACAATCGCCTGGCGATGAGATGGGTGACACCCTCCTGATTCTGGATGCGTCCGGAGATGCCCAAAAAAGCCTGGGTTCGGACCAGGACCAAATAGCGCTCGGCGATATTGGGAAAGATGACGATATTGGCGAGGCCGGTTTCGTCTTCGACGGTCATAAAGATGACGCCGGAGGCCGTCGACGGTCGCTGCCGGCAGATCACGAGGCCGGCGTAGTCGGCGTGGCGTCCGTCGGGAATCTCATTGAGCTGTTGGGCAGTGGGCAGACCGATGCGGCGAAGCACCGGGCGCAGTGGCTCCAGGGGATGGCCGCGCGGGCTGTGATAGCTGGTGCGATAATCCCATCGAATGGTCTCCAATTGATCGAGTCGCCGGAAGGTGGGCACCAATTTTTGTTCGTCGTCTCGCAGGGGGAGAGTCAGCGGGGCGTCGCGGGTGGCCTCAAGCCCCTCGATGCGCCAGATGGCCTGGCGGCGGGATGTGCCACCCTCCGTTTGTTGTGGCTCATCAGCCTGTTGCAGCATATCAGCCTCCAGATCTGTCGAGCTCAGCGAAGTCCGGGGTAATTCAAAACTCTCGAGGGCCCCCGATTCGGCGAGGCGCCGAAGATCGTCGGATGGCAATTCGGTGCGCTCATGGAAGTCGTCGAGGTCTTCGAAGGGGGCTTTTTCGCGACGAGAAAGAATGGTGTCGATGCTCTGTTTTCGAAGTCCTTTGACGTAGCGAAGCCCCATGCGAAGCGCATAGTCGTGGGGGCCAATGGATGCCGGCTCCAGGGTGCAGTCGCGGTGGGAGTGCCGCACGTCGATGGGGCGCACCTCGATACCCCGGCGCCGGGCGTCTTCTACGACGGAGGCCGGACTATAAAAACCCATGGGCTGGGCGTTTAACAGAGAGCAGCTAAAGACCTCCGGATGATGGCAGCGAAGATAGGCGGTGGCATAGGCTATCAGGGCGAAGCTGGCGGCGTGGCTTTCGGGAAATCCGTAGTCCGCAAAGCCCTGGATCTGGCCGAAAATACGCTCCGCAAATTCCCGCTCGATGCCATTTTTTATCATCCGCGTGATCAGACGTTCGCGGTGGCGATCGATTTTTCCATGGGCCTTCCAGGCCGCCATATCGCGGCGCAATTGGTCGGCTTCGCCGGGAGTGTAGTCGGCGGCCACGATGGCCAGGCGCATCACCTGTTCTTGAAAGAGGGGAATGCCCAGAGTCTTTTTGAGTACCGGTATGAGGTCTGGATGGGGATAGTCGACGGGCTCCTTTCCCTGCCGTCGGCGCAGGTAGGGATGGACCATGTCTCCCGTGATGGGGCCGGGGCGGATGATGCTGATCTGGATGACCAGATCGTAGTAATGGCGGGGGCGAAGCCGGGGAAGCATCGACATCTGGGCGCGGCTCTCGATCTGGAAGACGCCGAGGGTGTCGGCGTCGCAGATCATATCGTAGGTGTCGGCATCGTCGACGGGAAGCCGGGCCATGTCGAGGTCGATATCATCGTGTTTTCGCAATAGCCGAAATGCCTTGTCCAATTGGGTCAGACCGCCCAGGCCGAGGAGATCGACTTTGAAAAGTCCCATGGCCTCTACATCGTATTTATCCCACTGGATGACGGTCCGGTTCTCCTTGGTGGCGTTTTCCACGGGGACCAGATCGGAGATCGCCCCTTCGGTTAGAATAAAACCGCCGGGATGGATGGAGAGATGGCGCGGAAAGTCGAGAATTTCGTTGGTCAGCCGGAGTAGATGGCGGTGCGTTGATGTCTCGGCATCGAGTCCGGCGCGGTGAAATTGCTCCTCCTCGAGCTCGCCGTGTCGCGACAATAGGCGGGCCAATCGATCGACGGTCACCTCGGTGAGGCCCAGGGCCTTTCCCACATCGCGCACCGCCGATCGGGGCCGGTAGCGGATGACGTTGGCTACCATGGCGGCCCGGTGGCGTCCGTAGCGCTCGTAGACGTATTGGATGACCTCTTCGCGGCGCTCATGACCGATATCGAGGTCAATATCCGGCGGTTCGGCGCGCTCTCGAGAGATAAAACGCTCGAATAAAAGGTCCATTTTGACCGGATCGACGGCCGTGATGCCCAGGCAATAACAGACCGCCGAGTTGGCTGCCGAGCCGCGGCCCTGGCACAGAATTTCTCGGCGGTCGCAGTAGTCGACGATCTCCTTCATGGTCAAAAAATAGCCGGCGTACTCCAACTCCTCGATGACGGCGAATTCGCGCACCAATTGGTCTTCTGCGGCATCGGGGATGGTCTTTCCGTAGCGCGCTCTGGCGCCGCGCAGGGTCAATTCGCGAAGCCATTGGTTCGGGGCGTAGCCGTCGGGGATTTCACCGACGGGATAGGTGTAGTCGAGATCGTCCATCGAGAAGGTGCAGCGGGTGGCGATTTGTTTTGTGCGCTCGATGGCCTCTGGATGGTCGGCGAAGCGGCGGGCGAAGTCATCGGGCCTGGCCAGTAGATGCTCGGCATTGGGCCGGAGCAGAGCCGATGCCTCGTCGAGATGGACGCCGCGTTTGACGCAGGTGAGCACGTCCTGCAGAGGTCTTCTGTTCCGGCGGTGATACAAAACTTCGACGGCGGCCACCGCCGGGAGGCCATATCGATCGGCGCGGGCCAATATCTGCGCCCGCCGGGCGTCTTCTTCGGCGTCGAAATGCCGGGTGATCAAGGCGTAGAGCCGATCGCCGAAGGCCCGACGCAAAAGATCGGCGATCTCGTCGGGGCGCTCGTCGGCTGTCAGCAGGCTTTCGCGGCCTCCCCAGAGGGCGATCAAATCGGCAGAGTGGTCGGCAATTTCGCGCCAGGTGACGCGACTTTCTCCCTTTTGGCAGCGTCTTTGGCCCCCGGTGATCAATCCCGATAGATTGGCGTAGCCCCGGCGGGTCATGGCCAGCAATACGATGGTCGATCCATCGTCGATGCTCACTTGCGAGCCCACCAACAATCGAATTCCCCGCCGGCGGGCCTCGCCGTAGGCCCGGACGATGCCGTAAAAGCCATCGCGGTCGGTCAACGCCATCGCCAAAAGTCCCAATTTATCGGCCTGGGCCACCAATTCTTCGGGGTGGCTTGCGCCCTCCAAAAAGGAGTAATTCGATTTGGTGAATAATGGCACGTACATGGTCATGGTGGGGAGCGCTAAAATTCTCCGTGGAGATACCAGCGTTTTCGCCGGTGATCGTAGAAGACCCAGAGCAGGCGGTGATCGTCGGTGGTGAGCAGGTGATAGTCGCGGTGGATCTGGCGGATCCACCAGCCACCGGAGATGGTGTGGGGACCGGCGCGGATGGGGGTGTCGGGAGGTGTTTGCAGGTGGATGGGGGAGGGAAAAAACCGACGTATTGCCGGGCCCGGGCCGGAGGTAGCACTGGCGTCGGGCAATCGGAGTTCGTCGAGGCGCTCCAGATCAAAGCGAGACTCCGGAAGGTGGCCGGGCCGGGGTGTCACCTGAAGGACGGCGTCGTCACCGAATTCGGCGCGCAATCTCGCCAGGGCGCGGTTTGCGGCGTCGATATCGCGGTGGGAGTGGTCGGCGAATAGACTCATCTGCTCCGTCGTCGTCTGTTCGCCGTGGGCCTTCAATTCGATGTCGGTGATGCCGGAGGAGATGGGAAGTGTCTCGAGGCGCAGACGAAGTAGATCCAGGAGAAGCAAAATATCGAGGGTTGGCTCGGCAGGAGATATCTCATCGTGGATGGAGTCACCGTCGTCGCGGTGGAGAGTCAAGACGAGACGGGTAAGCTTTTCGCCCTCTTTTTCGAGTGTTGATAGCAGCCGGTGGAGGAGCCGTTTGATGCGAAAAAGCAAGCGGTTGGTATCTCGTTCGGCATGGTCGAGGTGGTCGGTCTGCGAGGGTTCTTCGGAGGCGTGAAAAGCGGTCGATGGAGCGCGCAAGTCTCCGCGGGCCCGCCGATAGAGTCGAAAGGCCTCGTCGCCAAATCGGCGCTGAATTCCCTCGGCGGGTAAGGCGAGAAATTCGTCGACAGTGTCGATGCCGAGTCGGCGGGTCAATTGCAGAAGCGACGGCTTGAGATCGAGTTGTCGCAAGGAAACGGCACCGGCGGCCCGACGCTCGCTGGCGGCACTCTCAAAAGCACCGGAGCTTCGGGTGGCGCGAGCGATGGCAAAAGTTCCAAAGCGGCTAAATCCAATGACCACACAGACGTAGATTTTGTGATCTTCTCGAAGGCGCTTTCTCAATGGTTCGACCCATTGTTGCCACTGGCCATAGAGCGTTTCGAGACCTGAGGCGTCGAGCCAGAAAATGCCGGGGTGGTCGTCGTCTCGTTCGATCCGGGGTGAAAACTCACTGAGCGTCCGGGCGATCTTCTCGGAGCGCTCGTCGCGCAATGCCTCGTCGATGGTGTCGGCTCGTAGATCGGGAAGCAGTGCCAGAGCCTGGCCGTAGCGCATGCCCCGATGCAGTCGGGCGCTGCGGGCGTGGCGATTGAGGTGGGTCAAGCGGCCCCGCGAGTGGTCGCGATCGAGGACGGCGACGGGATCGTCGATCCACTCCGGGTGCAGCGAGAGGAGGATCTGCAGGGGAAATGAAAAGGCGTCAACGCAGGCCCAGCGGTCCATCATATGCCTCGCAGAAGTGATGCCCCGGTCCACGTCGTTTGTCTTTGACGACGGTACAATCGCAGCGCAGACGCGCCGGATCGACGCGGCGCCACCGGGTCTGAACGCGCAGTGCGACGAGAGGCGAAACCGACGGCGACGAATCGGCCGAAGAGGTCAAAAAGACGGCGGCACTATCGTGGGTTTTCGCAAGCCGCAACAGCCTGCCGAGCAGGGGGGCGGGAAGGGAGGAGTGCCGAAAGCCGATCAGATCGACGATGATCACGCCGAAGGCGCCGCTTCTCAGCAACTTATCGGCGGCTCGGCCGGCCCGATGGGCATCGTGGAGGTGAAGAACGGCCAGAGCCGACCAATCGAGCCCCCAATCGGCGGCGTCAGGAGGATAAAAAACAGAGGTGGAAGAGCCGATCCAGGCCGCCGGTTCATCGATTTGTTGCGACTGAGCGATCAATTCCACGGCGAGCGTGACCGGAGCATGGCCGAGTTCGACGGACAGCTCGGTCAAACGCCCGCGAAGTGCTTCGATATCGAGCCCCGTCGACGGAGGTGAACCCTCGTTGAGCAGGTGGTTTGCGCGGTGTACGTCGCGGATGGAGAGAAGTGATTTCATGAGAACTCGGGCTACAATCAACAATAATGAACACTGAATGTATGATCACCATTATGCTAAACAAAAATTCAGTATTTGAAAAGTGTGGAATCGCAGAACGCGGGATATGGATGTTGTGGCGGTCGCCACCATGCCCCGCGCAACCTGGAGCCGATACCATCTTGCTATCGCCACCTCGGACAACGCACCACCGGCGATGTCATCTCCAGTTCCTCGCTACCACTCGTCCTGAAAGCGGGGGATGATATCGGCTCCATATCCGATGGGCGCCACTGAAAAATGTCGGGAGCATTGCACGAATAGTCGCTCAGCGTGGATCCGTATCGAGTGGGTTTGGCGTTTGGCGCTCAGTGATACGGCGATCAGGAGAGCAATACTTGTAATGCCTTAGACAGGGGGCTATGAGGGTGAGCGACATTTATTGTTATTGGGTCATACTTCGATTCGAAATGGCCTTCGGGGGGCATCACGTAGTCAAATTGGTTTCCGGTCGGGAACTAAGGATCAAAAAAGAGGAGACCGAAATGGTATTTCGAGCGAGGTGTTTGGCCCTGGTGGCGGCGTTGGCATTGGTCGGTGGAACCATGGCCGCCTGTGGTGGGGAAGATGATCCCGATAACGGGTCCAATAGCGAGTCCAATGACGATTCCAATGGGTCTTCCTCCAACGACGGCGACGGTGAGTTTGAGGGCGATACGATTCCCGATTTGAGCGAGCTTACGGGAGACGCCGATAATCACGATCTGCTCTTTTTTATCTCCACGCTGGAGGATGATAGTGGGCTTTTTATGGTCGATCCGAGCGCCCCGGAAGAACCGGCGATAAACGTCGATAACAGCCTGTCGGGAGTTTCCTTGCAAACTGGCCGCAACTTCTTTCCCATTCACGAGACGAATTGGGATTCCGACAGTCGCCAGATAAGCGATTTTCGAGTGGATCGCATTTTTTATTTCGACGTGCTTTTCGGTGAGGTGGGAGCCAAGACCATCTCCACCGACCCCAGTCAGTCGCTTCCCCCGGAGCCAAAGCCAGTATCCAATGAGGAGGTTCTATCATTGGAGGCCAAGGCCTATTTTACATATAGCCTTGAAAATGCCGACGAAACGGCGGTGGTATATTCGATTGATCTAGAGGAATGGCGACAGATTCGGATGGGCCAAGATGGGGATACGGCAGCCGCACTCTTCGAAGAGGGCCATGTGCCGGTGGCGTCCTCGTGGGCACCAGAGGAAGCCCGCGGTGATGGTTGGTTGATCGTCGACAGCAATGACGAAAATACGCTGAAAATGGTGGATATGGACCTCGAGTTGGTGGATGGAGCGGTCACCCACGACGGTGAGCCCATCGCCAATATTGCAGCCAACGAGGCCTGGTCGTCGGGTCGGCTGGATGCCGCTGTACAGCGGCTGGGACCGATGTTTGGTGACGGATCACAACTGCTCGCCATTGTCATCGGTAGCGAAGAGGAAGACGACGAGGAAGACGACGAGGAAGGAGCGATTGCCGAGCTGTGGTATTACCAGCGAGGGGAGTCGGGAGAACCGGGAACGGCATATCCATTGCACAACGACAGCGGCGAGACGCTGAGCTTCGAGGCGGGTGCGCTTTCGATGGGCATACCGGCGTTGCCGGCGGCGGAGTCCATTGCCACCACCAGCGACGCCACGTTCTTTTTAAAGAGCGACGGCGGTATGTTCAGCTTTGAGGCGGATTTGTACCGGGCCGATGCTCAGGGCTGGGTCCGGCTAGCCACCGTAAAGGAGCCAGAAAATTTCATCATTGCCGATGAAGATCGTGTGATCTACGGCAGCGACAGCGAGGTCATCAGTATCGACCATCAGGGAGAGGACCAAATCGTCATCGATCCCGATGATCGGCGCTTCGGTCAGGACGTCGAAACGCCGGTCATCGGCAGTCGCGACGGCTGGATCTTCTATAATCGAGATCACCGAGAGATGGGGAGTTCGACGCCCTTTGCAGTGGCCGCAAAGGTAGATGGAAGTGAAAGCGTTCAGTTAAAGGATGCCCGCTGGATAGGCTCTTCTACTTCCGGGCGGTCCCATTTCAACAACCAGGTCGCGGCCTCCGAGTTGGGCGAGGTCTTTATGGTGCGCGATGAAAGTGAATTGGCCGCCGTAAGTGCCGCTGATCCGGCGGCAGGGATGATACGTCTGGGTGAGCTGCCATCGGATACCGGTGAGGTTAATATCTTCGGCAATGCGCCGGGACCGCATCGACTGTTGCAAACCGAGAGCGATGAGTCACCGCGCCAATACCAAATTATCTACGTCAATACTCGCCAGCAGGATTCGCTGGTGACCGTCAGTCCCGGGGCCGAAGAACAGCCCAGTATGCGTCCGGTAAATATGTTCTGATGGGGCGATCGACAGCTTGAAACCCAATGATTTGGTCGTTATCAAGTCACCGAGCAGGTCGAGATGTCGAATGGGTGCAGGTCAAAAGCTATTTGCCGTCGACGAGCATATAAAAAGCAAGAGGAGTCGAGGATGATGTTTCGAGGAAAGGTCCTGACAATATTTATCGCTCTGGCGTTTGCGGCAGGCGGGGCGTTGGCGTGCGGTGGAACAGACGATCCCGTGGCCAACCAATCAGAGGAGCAGGACCCGAACCAGGATCCAAATCAGGACCCGAACCAGGATCCAAATCAGGACCCGAACCAGGACCCGAACCAGGATCCAAATCAGGACCCGAACCAGGACCCGAACCAGGATCCAAACCAGGACCCGAATCAGGACCCGAATCAGGACCCGAACCAGGACCCGAATCAGGACCCGAACCAGGACCCGAACCAGGACCCGAATCAGGACCCGAACCAACAAGAGCCCGGTGATGCGGAGCACCCCGATGAGGCGGGACAGGTGCTGTTGTCGGAATTTATGAAGTCACCGACGGATGTGTCAGCCACGGAAGGACAGTGGATAGAATTATATAACTCCACGTTTATGGATTTCGATCTGGAGGGCTGTGAGATCTCGAGTTCCGAGACAGGTATGAGTCACGAAATCGATGACACCCTGTCGATGGGCACCGGAGAATTTGTCGTCATCGCCAATGGTGACGATCCCGGATTCGAGCCCGATCTGGTTATCTCCGATCTTGGCCTCGCCGGCGGTGCGGGATCGATCGCATTGGTCTGTGGTGGCACGACGATCACCGGCGTGGAGTATGATGATGGCGAAACCTATCCCAGCACGCCCGGCGTCAGCGTGGTCCGGGATCCCGATTTCTTTGCTCCCGACGAGGCCGACGGGCCCTGGATATGGTGTGAGGGAACCGGGGTGTACAATACCAGCGACGTGGGAAGCCCAGGGGAGATGGCCGAGGCCTGTCCCTGGATTGACGAGGGCTCGGCGGCCGATATTGCGGCTCTTCGGGATGCGGGAGCCGATGCCGATGCGACGACGTTGGAGAGGGTATTGGTCACTTATGCCCGTCCCGAGATCGGCGACGATGAGGCTGGTTTTTTCATTCAGGCCTCGGCATCGGGGCCAGCGATATTCGTCTCCGCCGATGACGCGACCGGGGTTGAAGAGCTGCCGGTTCGACCGGGACAGCTCATCGATGTGGAGGTTCAGGGAGTCGAGGTCGCCGCTGATCGCACCGTGGTCAGCACGGTCGGTGAGATCGACATTATTCGACTCTATATTCCCCCGTCCAATGTGGTGAGCAATATCAGCGACGCCGATGATATCTTGACCCATATCGATGAGTACGAGGCGCGGCTCGTCTCCGCTGATCTGACGATCGACGGCGACAGTGCATACGCCGGTGCGGGATATGAGAAGTATCGGGTTGTCACCGAGGGGATGGCCGGTCAGATCGAGGCCGCCGATGGCGTTCTCGAATTTCGAGTACCCCTGGAGCATAGCGAAGTACTGGGCCTGGAGCCGGGGTGTGAGATCTCGGTGGAGCAAATTCCGGTATGGCGCCACCGCGACAATATACAATTTTCGGCCTGGGAGTTGTTGGAGGTGGAGTTCGTCGACCATTGCCCGGCCACCATGGCCGTATCGGCGGCCTCGGTGGACGAGGAGACGATCGAGGTGAGGTTTAATCGGCCTCTCGAGTCCCTGGAATCCGGGGACGTAACGATCGACGGGCTCGATGTGACCTTTGTTTTGCTCGATGGGGCGACGGCATTGATCGAGACCAGTGCCCAAGATCTGACCTCTGTATATACCGTGGAGTTCGCCTCGTCGGTCACCGATATCTGGGGCAATCCAGTGGTGGGTGAGATCGACGTGGAGGGAATGAGTGAACGGCCCTCGACGCCCATGGATGTGGTGATCACTGAATTTATGGCCCAATTTCAAAGTGGCGGCCAGGACCCCGGTGAATACATCGAGCTCCACAACCCAACCCAGGAAACCTGGATGCTGACCGGATGCGTGCTCGGCAAGTCGGATACGTCGAATTACACCATCGAAGCACCGATCATTTTGGAGCCCGGTGAGGAGGCGCTATTTACCAGCACCGAGGGAGGAGCGGCCGGACTCGACGAGGACGACGTCTTTGGATTTCCCCGGTTGGCGAATTCTGGTGACACCATCTTCTTGGAGTGTGACGGTCAGACGATCGATGAACTCACATACTCTGGCTCCGCCGTAGAACTGGGGATCTCCTACCAAAAAGACGTCGATTCGCTGACCGAATCGAATGCCGGCAGCGGAATCGACGATCACTGGTGTCTGACTCCCCAGGAATCAAGCCATGAGTACTGGGTGGGCGATGATGACGATGCGACCAACCCCAAATACGGGACCCCGGGTCAGGCAAACATCTCCTGTCCGTGAAAGTACAAAGGCAGCGGTTCATCACAATGCTTTGAGATATTCCACAAAGGGCTTAAACCCCTGGGGGCAAGCTGCTGCTAGCTGTTGATATTCAGCGTTTGCCAGAATATTGAAGGCATCCTCGGTGGCGACATATTTTTGTCCGCAGGCATCAAAAATTCGCTCCACAACACGTTTGGGTGGATCGTCATGATTCTGATCTTCTACCGGTTCGGTCCAACTCACACTGAGTGAATTGGTATTCAGATGGGCTCGTAAATTGTCGGAAGCAGCCAATAGGAGACATTCAAAATCGTGTTTAAAGCAGAAATATTGGATACGCCTACGGGCTTGCGAATCGCCGCTCGCCTTTTGACGAAATAATTCGGTGAGACGTACTTCGATACCACGGAATAACTCCTCCTGGCTCTCGTGCTCGAATCCCATATTTTGCGGATATAAATCGGGTACTAAGACAACTTCATTTTTCGGATGATGGAGAACGATATTGACCGCTCTTTTGAGACCTTGGTTTAAGAGTTTCTTTTTTCCACCGGAAGGAAGAAAGCGAATCGATACGCCATCGTGTTGTTTTTCCGCGATCAAGTCTTTGAGGAGCACTCTTAGTCCTTGAGCATCGGATGACCCCTCGACATAGATGAGTACTTCGTAGTGGTTCACGGTCCCTCTTCCTCGTCTTCGGCGGGATAATCATCGTCAACTGCGACGGGGGGCGAGAGCATCGTCAATTCGTCGGTCCGAAGCAGTTGGCGAAGTTCCTGTGTGCCGAAGTCCTCAAGGATTGCGATCAATACTTCGGAGTCGGCAGGACGACGGGCCACGGTCTGGCCATCACGACAGGTGAAGACGATGATATCTTCGACGGAGAATTGAGATAGAAAATATGGAGAGTGGGTGACGAGAAAGACCTGTGTTTTCGTTGCCAACTTTTGAAACATACCCGCTAGAATTGGTATCGTTTTTGGATGAACTCCCTGAACGGGTTCGTCGATACACACAAGAGGAGGTGGTTGCGGTTGGTAGCATAAGACGGTTAACGCCAGCAGCCGCAAGATACCATCTGAGAGATCGGTCAGGCTCAAATCGCGGTCAAAGCGATCCTCTTTGGTGAAGGCCAAGACCTGTCCCGGCGCGCCCTGTGCTTTGACCGTGAGGTCGCCAAAAGAGTCCACGAAACTACCCATTCGCCGATTGATCTGAGCAAATACGTTGGGATGCTCCGACTGCAACTGAAACAAGACGGCGCTCAGATTGGCCCCATCGTCGCGCAACCGGGCTCCCTGCTCGACCGTTGCCGGCTGTCGCATTGCGTGGAGGTCGAAGCCGAGCCCGTCTACAAATACCCATTTGGCAATACACTCACCGAGTGCATTGAGTTCTGGAAAATTATGCCTGTCATGAACGGTACCCAATGCCAATCGCCGATGGGATTTTAACTCGAGTTGCTGGACCCTCCAGTCCACCTGATTGCCATCGGGGCCGACCGGATGAGGGCTTCGGAGTTCGCCTTCCCCTCGAGTGAGTTCAAGTAATTTCGCAACTTCCTTGAAGTTTTTATCACTTCTGAGCTTGTGGGCTTCGGCGACAAATTCTTCACTGATCTGAATTTGTCCCACCGGGCCGAGTATCTCTGCGCCGTATTCAAGGCACTCAGAACGGGACCCGTCGGGGTGCTCAAATCGCAATAACCAGCGCAGAACTGACTCGCTAGTTCCGGCGTGAAAGATAGTCTTTCCGGCTGGACCGGGAGCCACAGTGGGGGGAATATCACTCTCCATTCCATCTCGGAGTATCTGGAGAAATTCAAAAAGACTCGACTTTCCAGATCCGTTTGGCCCCACAAAAACCTGCAATGAATCTACGTTGATACCGAATCTTCGAAACGGGCGATATCCCTCAATTTGTACGCGTCGAAGCTGTGTCATGGCGGGGACTCGCTGCAATGGTATCCATTGGTTGAACTCAAGCTGACTATGCCAGTTCAATAGGTTCAAGGCCAACCGGATTTCTCAAAGATGGGTCGGAAGACCAGAAACCAGAAAGGAGATAGCCAGTGAGGAGATCGCCGCACTCCCACAGGAAATCCATTGCTTTTGCACACTGCCAGAAAAAATTTTGCCCCCAGGAAATGATATCCTGGGGGCAAGGGGGATATGAGCCCGCTTTGGGGGGAAAGCAGGCTCTGGTGGCCAGTCCGGTTGGGGGGGGCTCCAGACTGGCCGGGGCATCGAGCATGCTCTTGGTGTAGAGGGATGAGCATGATGTCTCTCTCGTGAGGGGGGTCACGGGTGAGAGACCAACCCGATGCGGCGCTGACATTAATCGAGAGTTTGAGGGTCGTCAAGCGATTTTAAGGAGTTTTTTAGTGTCAGCGGAAATCTAGTGTCAGCGGATGATTCCGTTCCAGGTAAAGCGCGGTCGCGACAAGCGATAGAACGGCCGATATGG
>SKPJ01000021.1 GCA_007119595.1 Myxococcales bacterium | reverse complement strand
CGGAGGGAGAGCGACCGACAGGGAGCGGTCACCACGACTGTCCATGCGCATCTGCGAAGCCGCAGTAGATTCCGCGTGATATTTGCGGGCTAGATGGTTGCCCTGGCCACCACAACCGCACTACCCTCAGGTGACAGATCGAGACTTTTGCCATCCGAGGAAGCAATCATGGATATTCAAGAGGCCCTGCTTACGCGGCGTACGATTCACGACTATCGCCCCGACCCCATCGCCGATGGGGCGATCGAACGAGCGCTACAGGCGGCGATCCGGGCCCCAAACCATAAATTGACCAATCCCTGGCGTTTCACCCGCGTCGGCCCCCAATTGCGCCCAAAATTGACCGAACTCGGCGTGGAATTAAAATGTGCAAAAAAGGATGAGGTAAAACCAGAATACCGGGAGTACTTACGGGAAAAATATGGGAATCCGGCAGCCCTGGTAGTGGTCAGTCAGGTACTGGACGACGATCCCTTTCGACGCCGCGAAGATTACGCGGCCACCGCCTGCGCCATCGAGAATTTTTGTCTTTCACTGTGGGGTGAAAAAATTGGCTCGAAGTGGAGCACCGGCTCCATGACCCGTCACCCATCGACCTACGAGATGCTCGGCATTGACGCCGACGAAGAGGAGATCATCGCATTCGTATGGGCCGGTCATCCCAAAGAAGTTCCCGATCCTCCCCGCGATCCCCTGGAAAAGGTCGTCCGCACCACGCCCTGACGCGATAGCAAGACGTTATCGGCGCCAGTCGATGAAACCGTGGCGCATGGAATTCCCGCCCTTTGCTCTTCGTTGTCCCACCGAATCGACGACCCGCAATATCGCACGAAGTTGACGATCGGTGCCCTGCTCTGTAGAAAGCGGGCCGACTGCATCGCGATCAGCGCGCCCTCGATGATCATCATCGACCCAGTAAGACAGAGAAGATGAAAGACCATAGTTTTGAACTCGACCTGCTCAATTTTCACGGGGAATCTCTGGATCTCGACTTCGAAGTCGCCGGCTCCAGCGCACCCTGGATACTCGAGGATGTAGAAGCGGCCATCAAGATCGATGAGGACCAGCCCTTCCATGCCGAATTGACCGCTCAACTCATCGGTACCACCGTGCATCTCGACGGCTACCTGGCGGGAACCTTTTATTACCGCTGCGGTCGGTGTTTGGAGTGGCGGGAACTCGAACTTGACGAGTCCGTCCAATTCGTGTTGATGTCTCGCCCTTCGTGGGAAGAATCCTACGGAGGCGAAGACGAGATCGTGCTCGATGAATCGGACCTCGACGTCAGCTATTACGACGATGAGATCATCGATCTTCGCCCTTTGCTTCGAGAGGCCGTATTGTTGGAGATGCCCGATTTTCCGATGTGTCCCGACTCCCTCTCCGAAGCCTGTGACACCGCCTTTGAGCGGGTCGTCGGCGAAGAGACCCTGGAGGATAACGAGGCCAACTCCATGGATCTGCGCTGGTCAAAATTAAAAGAGATTGAACTCGACGGCGACGATACGTAATGTTCGCTTGATTCGGGCCTTTAAGAAGGCCCATTGCAATTGCGAAGTCCGGTGCCACATCGGCTTCGAGCTACAGGAGAATTAGTATGGCCGTACCAAAGAAGAGAAAATCGAAAGCCAAAACCCGGTCACGCCGGGCCAATCACGATAAGATCAAGGCTCCCAGCCTGCAGCGCTGCCCGCAGTGCTACGCTCCCAAACGCCCCCACCGGGCATGCATGGACTGCGGTTATTACCGCGACGAGCAGGTCATCGAGAAGTGGGATATCTATTGATCGCCGGCGCCTCCAGGCGTTTGCCCCCTCTTATCTCGGGCCACAACGATGGGTACTCAACGACGCGTCAACGAAGTTGTCGCCGAGGTTTTTGAGATCGATGTCGACGAGCTCAACCCGGATCTTCGCTTCATCGAAGATCTGGGAGCCACCAGTCTCGACGTCGTCACCCTGGTGTGGCGCATCGAGGAGGTCTTCGGACTCGGCGAAATCGAGGAAAGCTCGCTGGAATCGGTTCTGACACTCGGCGATCTGGCGGAATTGGTGGAGCTTCAAAGCGGCGCCATATCGGAGGCGGTCGACCAGGTCGACATCGCCATCGCCGCCGATCACGCGGGACTGGATATGAAAGCCGATCTCGTCGCCTGGCTGCGCGAGCGCGGCTGCACTGTCCGCGACCTGGGCCCCGCCGATGCCCAGTCGGTGGACTACCCCGATTTTGCGGCGCGTGTCGCCCGCCAGATCGCTTCAGGACAGGCCCAAAAGGGGCTTTTGATCTGCGGCTCGGGCATTGGGATGTCGATTGCGGCCAATAAAATCCCCGGCGTCCGAGCAGCCGTGGTCCTCAACCCCACCCAGGCTCGATTGGCTCGTCGCCATAACGACGCCAATATCCTGTGCCTCGGAGCTCGATTGACCGGACGGGATATGGCGCGCAACAGCGTCGCCGCATTTTTGGATACTCCATTCGACCCCGGCGACGACGGACGCCATCGGCGACGAGTTCGCCGAATCCATGAGCTCGAAGCCCCGCCGAATCCGGACTGATGGGCCCACCCAAGTGATACTCGACACAAGTCGCAACCCACTTTTCGCCGGTCCCAAACGACGAATTCATCGCCGTCTATATTCGATGATACAAAAGCATCGCCTCACTTCAACGACTTCGACCTCGTCGCTCAGTCCTCGCCGAAAAGGGTACAGGACTTGCGTCGAGGACCACTAGGGAATCCACATGCGCTGTCCCTTCTGCGGTCATCACGATAGTCGCGTCGTCGACTCGCGCCAGGCGCGCGACGGTGGTGCTGTTCGACGTCGCCGTGAGTGCAGCGCCTGCGAGCGCCGCTTTACGACCTACGAATGTGTCGAAGAGGTCTTTCCGCAGATCATCAAAAGCGACGGAAGCCGAGAGAAATACGATCGCATCAAAGCCAAAAAAGGTGTGCGACTGGCCTGCAGCAAGCGCCCCATCGCCACCACCGCCATTGACGAGGTCATCGACCGCGTCGAGCGCCGAATGCTCCAGCGCGGCGAGCGCGAGATCAGCAGCGATTGGATCGGCTCGGCGATCACCTCCGAGTTGCGCACCCTCGACCCGGTGGCCTACATTCGTTTTGCCAGCGTGTATCGCGGCTTCAGTGATATCGAAGAGTTTCTCCACGAATTGCGCGACCTCGACCGCTTCCAAGACGGCGACAGCGCCGACGAAAGTTGATCCTTCATGCCATCATCCGACGCCACCAAACGGGACGAGCGCTTTATGGCGCAGGCCATCGAGCTCGCCCGCCGAGCTGCCGGCCGCACCCGGCCAAACCCCCTGGTGGGCTCCCTCATCGTCCGCGATGAACGGGTGATCGGTCGCGGCTACCACGCCCGCGCCGGATCGGATCACGCCGAAATCGCAGCCATCAAGGATGCCGATACGGACCTCGAGGGCTGCGAACTCTTCGTCAATCACGAACCGTGCTGTCACTTCGGTCGCACCCCACCCTGTACGGACGCCATCCTAAAGGCCGGGATCCGCCGCGTCGTCATCGGAACCATCGATCCCGATCCCCGGGTCAGTGGCCGGGGCATCGAGATTTTGGAAGACGCCGGCGTGGAGGTGGTCTGCGGGGTGCTCGAAGCCCAGAGTCGCAAACTCAACGCTCCATTTTTCAAATATATCTCGCGAAAGCTACCCTGGGTCAGCGCCAAGTGGGCGATGAGTCTCGATGGAAAGATCGCCACCCGCAACGGCGACTCCCGGTGGATCACCGATGATGTGTCGCGCCAACGGGTTCACCAACTGCGCAATATCCACGATGCCATTCTGGTGGGCACCAACACATTGCTCGCCGACGATCCACGCCTTACATGCCGCTGCGATGATGGCCGCGACCCGATGCGCTTTGTGGTGGACACCCAATTGCGAGCCCCTATCGAGCACCGGGTCTACAATCACTCCGATTCCGATGCGAACACGGTCGTATTGACCTCCGTCGAAGCTCCCGAGGAGCGCCGTCAGAAGCTCGAGGACCTCGGTGTGGAGGTCCTGGAAATGGGGACCGACAAAAGGGGATGGATCGCCGGGAGAGACATCTTGGAAGCGATCTACGATCGACAATTGTTGAGCGTCCTCGTAGAAGGAGGGGGCACATTATTGGGTTCTCTCTTCGACGCCGGATTGGTCGACTATGCCTATGCCTTCGTCGCTCCTCGCATCATCGGCGGCAAGGCGGCACCGACGGCACTGGCCGGCCAGGGAATCGAGTCCATGACCCAGTGCCTCGATCTGCGCGACCCCCAGATCGAGCACTACGGCTCCGATCTGCTCGTCCACGGTGGTATCGGTGATGCAACGGAACCCGCTTCTGAATACGACGAAATGGAAATGGAGTCCTGAAATGTTCACCGGATTGGTCGCCGACATTGGCAATGTGCTGCGACGAAAGAGCACGGGGCAAGGTGTGACCTTGAGCATTGAAACCGGCTTCGACACCGCCGACATCGAGCTCGGAGAGAGCATCGCCATCGACGGAGCGTGCCTGACCGTCACCGCCATCGGAGACAACCACTTCGACGTCGATGCCAGCCCGGAAACACTGAGCCGCACCACACTCGGCGATCGGCGACCCGGCCACGGGGTTCACCTCGAGCGCGCCCTTCGGCTCGGAGACCGCCTCGGCGGCCATCTGGTCCTGGGTCACGTCGACGGCGTGGGTAGCCTGCGCAATCGGCGTCGTGACGGCAATGCGTGGCTTCTCGAGATCGACGCCCCCCCCGCGGTCAGCCCCTTTCTCATCGAAAAGGGCTCGATCACCGTCGACGGCGTCAGTTTGACCGTCAATCATTTCGACGATGCCCGGTTCGGCCTGGCGATCATTCCCCACACCGCCGAAAAGACTCTTCTCGCCGACTATCAACCGGGTCGGCGAGTCAATTTAGAGGCCGATATCATCGGCAAATACGTCCGAAAATTTGCCGGTGATGACGACGACGGCCTTCACCTCGATGACCTGATCGGAGCTGGCTTTTCATGATCTCCACCAAAGAGCGCAGTATGTCGCAGTCAAATTCTGACCCCATCACAGGCGATCCCGAGGCATCGATCGCCCGTGTCGAAAAGGCACTAAAGGCGATCACCGAGGGTGAAATCGTCATCCTCGTCGACGCCGAAGATCGCGAAAACGAGGGCGATCTATGCATGGCGGCCGACAAAGTCACCCCGGAGGCCATCAACTTTATGGCCAAACACGGCCGGGGATTGATCTGCCTGACCATGTCCGGTGAGCGCATCGAACATCTTCAGATTCCGATGATGGTCGACCAGAACACCAGTGCCTTTGGAACGGCGTTCACCGTCAGCATCGAGGCCGCCGAGGGGGTCACCACTGGCATCTCCGCCGCCGACCGCGCCCGCACCATCGAGGCCGCCGTCTCTCCCGACGCCACCCCCGATGAT
>SKPJ01000400.1 GCA_007119595.1 Myxococcales bacterium | reverse complement strand
TCATCAGTCGTGGACCCGATGGCCGTCTCGATGTCCACAAATTATTGTCCACTCCCGAAGATCCGTCCCGTGCCATTGGTGACGGTGTGGCGGCTGTGTTGGACGACCGGGAGGTCGGACAGGAGGTCATCCACGGAACCACGGTGGCGACCAACGCATTGCTCGAAAGACAGGGGGCGTCGGTGGCGTTCGTGACCACCGCCGGTTTTGAAGATCTGTTGTGGATGCGGCGACAGACACGACCCCAGCTCTATGCCCTCGAGATTGATGTTGAGCCTCCTCTGGTGGAGCAAAGCCATTGCATCGGTGTCGAGGAACGACTCGATGCCCGGGGGAGGGTGCTGAGTCCGTTAGATGATCGAGAGGTACAGCGCGTGGTGCAAACCGTGGCCGATCTGCAGCCCGACGCGGTGGTGGTCTGTCTGCTTCATGCCTACGCAAACGAAGCACACGAGCAACGGTTGGCGGCGGCATTGCGCGACGTGTCTCGGTCGTGGCATGTGACCACATCCTGCGAGGTGACAGCGACATTTCGAGAATACGAGCGGGCATCGACGACGACCATCAACGGCTATGTGGGGCCGGTCATGGAGCAGTACCTCGAGCGTCTCGAGCAACGACTCGAATCAGTGGAACGCCTGGAAGTACTGCAATCCCATGGAGGACGAGCCGATGCGGCACAGGCGGGGCGATTGCCGGTGCACACCGTATTGTCGGGACCGGCTGGCGGTGTCGTCGGTGCTCTGGAGGCCGCCAAAGAGATCGATATCGAGCGAATCATCTCCTTTGATATGGGAGGAACGTCCACCGACGTCAGCCTTGCCGACGGTGAACCGACGCTGACGGAAGAGGCCACGATTGGTGGATTTCCGCTGCAGGTTCCTGTCATCGATATTTATACCGTCGGTGCAGGCGGCGGATCGATCGCCTACGTCGATGCCGGTGGAGCAATGCGGGTCGGTCCCCGAAGCGCCGGGGCCGAGCCGGGGCCGGCGGCCTACGACCGCGGTGGGAATGCGCCGACGGTCACCGACGCCCATGTGGCGTTGGGAAGTCTGCGTCCCGACCGATTTCTCGGCGGCCGTATGACCTTGAATCGAGAGCGGGCACTGGAGGTAGTGGAAGAGCTCGGCGCACGGCTGGGAGCAGACAGCGGGGAAACGGCGCGGGGAATCCTGGAGATCGCCGACGCCGCAATGGCCCGGGCCATCAAGGTCATTTCGCTGGAGCGGGGACACGATCCCCGCGACTATACGCTGGTCGCCTTCGGGGGAGCCGGTGGTCTCCATGCGTGCAGGCTCGCCGAGATACTCCAGATGCGCCAGGTTTTGGTGCCGCGATTTCCCGGTTTGTTGTCGGCGACGGGAATGCTGCGCTCCGACGCCCGCCGGTTGTATTCCCAGACGGTGCTCGTGCCTCTGGACGAGATCTTCGAAGGCGACGAGGCCCGACCACTGCGGGAGGTGATGCACGGGTTCGAGCAACGGGCATTCCGAGAGATGGGACAGCCAGAGATGGGACAGCCCGGGCCACAGCTTATGTGGACGGCGTCGTTTCGCTACGAAGGACAGAGCTTTGCAATCGCCCTGGATGTCGACTGGCGTTCGCAATCCAAGAACTGGAGCGATCCAGGGGCTCGCTTCGAAGAGGAGCACGAGCGCCTGTACGGCTATCGAGCCGAGGGAAGGACCATTGAACTCGTCGATATTCGCCTCGAGGCACGCCGGGAAGCATCCCGCTGGACTGCCGATTATGCGGAAGCCGACGGCGACGGTGAAACGGCGGACACATCGGTGGGCGAGTTGCTCAGCATCGACCTCGGCGACGGGCCGGAGTCGGTGCGGGTCGTCGAACGAGCGGCGCTGAGCGAAAAGGCCACGTTGCAAGGACCGGCGGTGATCACCGAGTACAGCGGAACCACGATTGTATTGAAGAATTGGACGGTGACTCGGGCAAGTGGCCATCTTTTGATTCAGCGCGATACGAAGGAATAGACCATGAACCCCATCGAACTGGAGGTTTTTCGGCACCTCTTTGCGTCCATCGCCGAGGAGATGGGCGTGGTTTTGATGCGCTCTTCGTTTTCACCCAATATCAAGGAGCGCCGCGATTTTTCCTGTGCCATCTTCGACGCGGCCGGTGAAATGGTGGCACAGGCCGCCCATATCCCGGTGCATCTCGGTTCCACGCCCATGAGTGTCGCCGCAGCGCGAAAGGCGGTGGAGATGGAACCCGGGGACCACGTGGTTCTCAACGATCCCTATGCCGGTGGTACCCACCTTCCGGATATTACCTTTGTATCGCCGGTTTGCGACGGGGAGGGAACACCGGTCTTTTATGTCGCAAATCGCGCTCATCACGCAGACGTGGGAGGCATAACACCGGGGAGTCTTCCCCTGTCTCGCTCGATTGACGACGAGGGAATTCGCATCAAGCCCCAGAGGTGGGACGGCGACCTGGAGCGCCGCATCATCGATGCCAGCCGAACCCCCGAGGAGCGACAGGGCGATCTGAGGGCCCAGATCGCAGCCAATTTGCGTGGAATCACTCGATTGAAGGAGGAGATGGGGCGACGTGGCGAAATATTGAATGCCGCGGTAACGGCGCTGCAGGATCATAGCGAGCATTTTATGGAGACGATTTTGCGCCAGATGCCCTCCGGGAGTTGGAGCTTCGAAGACCATCTGGAGGGAGACGGGCTCGGTTCCGGTCCCATACCGATACGGGCGATGGTCACCGTCGAGAAGGGACGAGCAGTCGTGGACTTTTCAAATAGCGCGCCTCAGGTGGCAGGTCCGGTCAACGTGCCCCGGGCGGTGACCGCGTCGGCCTCCCTATACGCTTTTCGCTGTCTCGCCGACGAGACGCTTCCCTCCAATGGCGGATATATGCGCCGAATCGAGGTGGTCACCGAGGCGGGAAGTGTCGTCGATGCACAGCCACCGGCGCCGGTGGCGATCGGCAATGTAGAGACCAGTCAGCGCATTACAGACGTGGTCTTCGGCGCCCTGGCTAAGGCGCTGCCAGAGCGAATTCCCGCCGCATCCTGCGGCACCATGAATAATTTGACCATCGGTGGTCGAGATCCGCGATTCGGGGGCCGAAACTACGCCTATTACGAGACCATCGCCGGTGGAAGCGGGGCAGGACCCGGTTTTGACGGCGCATCGGCGGTCCATACCCATATGACGAATACCCTCAATACGCCTGTAGAGGCACTGGAACACGCCTATCCCTTCCGCGTTGTGCGCTATGGATTGCGGCGAAGATCCGGCGGTCGTGGAGCCCATATCGGCGGTGATGGGGTCATCCGGGGCTACGTCTTCGATGCCCCGGCCACGGTGACCGTGATGACCGAGCGACGAGCAAAAGGTCCCTATGGACTCGCCGGAGGTGAAGACGGCGCTCCCGGCATCAATCGACTTCTGCGAGCCGACGGCACAATCGAACCATTGAAGGCCAAGCAGATCGTGGAGGTCGATGTTGGCGACCGATTGTTCATCGAGACGCCCGGTGGTGGTGGGTGGGGTCAAAAATGAAGTCGCACGCCCAGGTGGTTCCGTCCCAAAGTGGGCTCCACTTGCAACGAGCGTGACTCGACCGAAGAGACGGCATTTTTCTCTCCATTGACGGTTGGGCTATCTTTTACGGATGACGCGGACCGGTATAGAAGTGCACCGCCCATCAGTAGAGTGACCCCTGTCGCCGCCGAGATGATGCCCCAGGTGCGAAATGAATCCGCCCTATCGAGATGGTGTCGTTGGCGTTCGTCGAAATCGCTGAGGGTATCGAATTCCTCGTCTTCCAGGCCTCGAGCCGCCGAGTCGTTGCGTTGCGAAAGGACCAACAATGCGGTGGCCGACGCCGTGCCGACCAATCCCCCGGCAATCATCCATCGGCCGCTGTGGCGCCGCGCCGGTTGTTCGATTCCGAGGGCTACATCCTCGGAAACCAGGTGGCCGTCGACCCGGTGATCCTCGTCGCCGGCTACGGAGGTGTCGATCGTTTGCGGTCGATAGTGTTCGGCATCGAAGCCAAATTCATACTCTCCCTCGCGCAGCTCGATCTCCAGGGGGGTGGTTCCCAACTCGTACCACTGACCATTGTCGAGGACTACGTATGCCGTCGCTCCCGAAGGCGCACTGCGCAGTGAGACGGTGGTGGCCTCCAACTCCGCGAGCTGTTCCAGCTCCTCGACGCGTTGACGAATACGGTCTGCACCGGTGGGAGTATCGTCCTCCTCGAGAAAGCGCCGGTATTGGCCCATCGCCGGCTCGTAGAGCCCAAGCTCGTGAAGTGAGCGCCCGATGCCACCAAAGAGGAATGGGTCCGGTTCGATCTCGAAGGCCGAGATATAGTGCGTGAGGGCCCATGCATATTCTTGGGCTTCGAAACAGGCGATGCCGTGGAGAGTCAACGCGTGAGCGTCATCTCGCTCATCGCTACCGATAAAAGTCGGGCATTCGGGCTGTTCACTCTCCACTTCGGTGTTATTGTCGGTAGTATCGTCGAGCGTTCCTTTTTCTGCGGCGTCGGCAGTGGCGGACAATAAACACAAAAGCGCGATCACGGCCCACGGGCTCGCCGCCCGGGACAATACCACGGAGATTGGGAATTGCGTTCGGTGGACCTGGGTCATCAGTCGGGAACTCGCTTCCTTCGGAAGGGATTATGATCAGTCAATGTAATGTGGACATCTCTTAGTGACAACCGTGGCCTGTCGGTCGCGGGCGATTGCTACCCTGGGGGGCTTGACCTATATTGGCTCCGCGAAGCGAGTCAAAAATATTGAGAAATGTTGAGAGCTATAGCCAAGCGGCCACTTGGGTCGCACTAGTAATGAGGTACGGTGAGATATGGGGGCCACATAAGGTAACGCCGGAGAAAAACAGACACCGCAGGTGTCGCCGGTGGTGAGCTTCTCATTTCCAGGGTTAGTTAGACAGCGTGGTCGATTCCAATTCACAAGCGACACAGGGGGAAAAACAGAAAAAGACCTGTTGGCAATGTGGCCGAACGTTCAACACGGCGATGGATGTCTGCCCCGACGATGGCGCTCGCCTGATCGCCACGGACATCGAAGAGCAGCAAGATCCGCTGATTGGAACCAACTTCGACGGGCGTTTTCAGATCGAAAGCAAGCTCGGCGAAGGAGGAATGGGCACGGTTTACAGCGCGCGAAGGCTGGATTTTGAGACCACGGTGGCCCTCAAATTACTAAAACTCGATTTTGCTCGCGATGACGGGATTCGAAAGCGCTTTATGTATGAGGCGCGAGTGATCTCAAACCTCAAGCATCCCCACGCGGTGCGACTTTTCGATTTCGGTCAAACCGCCGAGGGCCATGTTTATATGGTCATGGAGTTGCTCTCCGGAGAGAGTCTCGCCGATCGCCTGGCCTATCGCTTCGTCAGCTACCGAGAGGTCTTCGATATCATCCCGCCCATCTGTGGAGTC
>SKPJ01000473.1 GCA_007119595.1 Myxococcales bacterium | reverse complement strand
GAAAGGTATAGTGCGAGTGAGGCGCCGGGATCTTTAGCGTGCCACCTTCTGGCAACTCGATTTCCGTGTCCAGCCACACCGGGGCGGCCACGGTTCGTCCCTCATGGTACAGACTCAGGAAATTGGCCAGGTATCGGTTGTTCTCGGCGACGATTGTATGATCGGAGTCCAATAAGGCTCGAATGGCGGATTCCACCGATTCGTAGCGCTCCTCGCCATGGGTGATGGCAGATCCGTTGTCCAGGGCGAGGTTGTTCAACACCTCTGCAAATTGTTCCGTCCGTCTCAGGTCGCACTCCTCATGGGTATAATCGGGTAGTCCTCCGCGTTTTAGTTCCGGCAGGCGTGGGTCGAGTTGCTCCAGCTCGGGTCGGTTCGGTGTACATTCGCTCTCCGAGAGTCCTTCGAGATCAAATTGCTGCGCTTCCGGAGCAGCGACGGGAGCGGTATCAGTATCGAATAGGCCTTGAATCAAATTAGCCTGGCTCAGGGTAATCGACGGAAAGCCCTCAAGGTCAGGCACGTCGGCCTCCAAAAGTCGTTGCGTGAACCTGTCGGCCAGTTCAGCGGCGATGATAGAATCACCGAAGATTTCATGAATACTTGCTGTAAAAAACTCTCGAACCTCCTCGTCGGACAGAGTTTGCTGCAATTTTTCCACCAATTCCGTCAATGTGATATGGGGCAATTGGCAATTTTCGAGGCATTCGAAGCTCACCTCGATAGGGCCTTCGGCGCCCTCGGATGTGAAATAGGTCTCGCGATCGCCGACGATGACTCGATAGGCCCCTGGCTCTTCGAGGGTTACCTCCACGCTCTGGCCCTTCGGTTCTCCCCGGCGATGGTCCTCGAATACCACCGTTCGTGCCGGGCTCTCCGGCAACGGACCGGTGATCGCGACCACGGGATTGACACCAAATTCATGAACGGGGTTGGCCTCGACGTGAATTTTGGTGTCGCCGAATCCGTGAATTCGGAATGCGTTGAGCCGGTAAGCATCGTGTTCAACCACGGTGGTCGCCGGAGAGAGCAATCGACCCATCTCAAGAATTTCCGGTCCGCCGTCGGCCTTTCCGCCTAGCGGTGGAGGCTCGGTGGTCTCGCCGATTTCGTCGCTTTCTTGATTGGGTGCCGCATCGGCTTCCGGGTCCGATGAATCGCCACAGGCAACCATGGCGAGGAGGAATAAAACGACGATCGTCAACTTTGCATATCGCATATTTTCACCATCTGAATTTCGAGATCTCAGCCCATCGATTGGAATCGGCCCCAATTAAGCACAACATGGGCTTGATTTCACCTAAAAATTACAGGGATACACCGCGGATGATCTCCTTGGTAAATGGTGGTCGACGTATGGCAGCGAAAACGCGGCGCTCAAAGTGGCACCTCACTCACGGTGAATCGATTACAGCCACACTACAGAATTGAACAAAGGTTCAAATTTTGACAGTCGGGCAATCTTCGCAATCCGAGGTCATCGGCGGGGTTGCCGGTGTTCGTTTGGCAGGGGGGTAAAAACGAAAAAAGGCTAGGGAATACAGTAAGATAGGTGTATGGTTGGCTTGCGTGAGGTGCTGGTCTACTCCCAACCGCGGTATCCATCTTGCTACGTTATATCTATGAGAACTTCATCCGAAATCGCTGGTTTGTCGTCGGTCCAGTGGTTGTCTTCGCTGCGTACAACGTCTATTTGGCCGCCGTTCCGCTGGGCTCGGAGATGCCCCGGACACCGGCAATCGTCGAGGCCAGTTTTGAACTCGACGAGGTCGAATTGGATCAGGAGCGCCAGCGGAAGGCCCAGAAACTGGAGAGTCGACCCCTGATCGTACAATTCGGAGACGACGTCGCCGAATCGGTACGAATTCGGGTCGAAGATCATCTCCAGGAGGCATCCACGGAGCCCGTAGAGGTCATCGATGCCGGCGTTGCTGTCGAAGAGTTCGATGGCCGCGATGTCCTGGCGATCGGATTTGGCGATACGGAAATTACAAGGGCCCTCATCGAGCGCTCCGAGCTCGAAACGGTGGGCGATGAGGGCTATGTGTTGCGCAGTGGATCGGTGGGAGAAGCGAACCCGGCGATCGCCGTCGATGCAGAAGGCATGGCGCGCAACGAGGTCTCCAACGTGGGCACCAATTACGGGGTCTACGCCCTGTTGGAGGAGCTCGGTTTTGGGTTTTTGCATCCCCTGGAGCCGACGCCACCGCTCGCCATTGCCGGCGAGCCGCCGACGGTTGATCGCTCGACCTCCCCGAGATGGCCGGTGAGGGGCCTGCAATTGCACACCATGCATCCTCTCGAATTGACCGAATTGTTGCAGGGCTGGGGCCCGGAGGGACCGGATGACAAGGCGGGTTGGGAGGCCATGCTCGATGAGTGGGATGTCTTTTTGGAGTGGATGGTCGCCAACGGTCAAAATCAGGTGCATTGGGTGTGGCTCGCCGCCCATAGCTGGATGGATTTTGCGGATTCCGACGAGCGCATCGAGCGCATCGCAAGGGTGGTAAAGCGGGCCCACGGGTTTGGCATCGACGTCGGGGTCCATCTGCCGCTGCGGCTGCAGCAACAAAACGCGGGCCGGTTGATACGCTCCGAGGGTTCGCTGGAGGATGAGATCCGCCAGATCGAAGAGGGCGTAGCTCATATGATGGAGGCGGGCTTTAATTATCTGGCCACCAAGCCGGGGACGACGGAGTTCACGGCCGTGGAAGACAAGAGAATGTTGGAGTGGATGAACGCCTTGGCGATCACGGCCGACGAAGACCACGATGCACCGGTCTATATCAAAGTTCATGCCTCGACCGGCCAATACGCCGACGATTTCGAGGATCCGACGACGGGGGAAGCGATCAATTTCAACTTCTTGCCCCACTACGCCGATTCCCGCCTGGGGGTGATGCCCCACACGGTGCAGCATTATAGCTTGAGCGATCCGGCGCCGACATACGGCAACGAGGATTTCAGCGAGATTCGACGATTTTTAAACGAACAGGCCGGAAGTCGTCCCACCGTCTGGCATCCGGAGACCTCCTATTGGGTCAGCTTCGACAACGACGTGCCCCTGTTTTTGCCGGTCTACGCCTCGCGACGGGTCCACGATCTTCGATTGCTGGCCGGCGATGAAGATGCCGGTCGGATGGGGCGAGGCGAACACGCCGGTGCGACGATGGACGGACAGCTGACCTTCTCCAGTGGATGGGAGTGGGGATATTGGATTCAGGAGGTGGTCACGGCGCGGGCGGCCTGGGATCCACACACCGAATACGACACCGATGAGCAAGCCCTGGAGGCGTTGCTCAAACCGGTGGAGCGCGTCTTCGGCGAGGCCGGTGAAGAGCTGGTGCAGTGGCTCGTCGATTATACACGGGTGCAGCAAGATCTTCTGATCGAAGGGCGGGTCGACGGAGCAATTCCCGATGATGTGGTGCGCCGAAATGGACAGGCCTATCTGCAGGGCTGGGAGACCTGGGACGACATCTCTCACTCCTTGGCCGATTTGCTGGGCGTAGAGCATGGCCGCATGCAGCCGGAGCGCGTTGGATTGGTGGAGATGCGCTCGCGCTCTTTCGAACGGGCGGAGTATAGCGATTTCGTCGCGCCCCTGTTGATGGAGATGAAAGTTCGCTTCGAGAAGCTGACCCAGAGGCTAAAGGAGATGGGCGATGATATTCCTGCCAATGCCCTCGCTCTCTACGCTGAAATCCGCGATGCCGCAAAGATGACCGAACTCAGGGCTCGTCAAATTCGCGGGCTCTATGCCTATGTGGACGCCGAAGAAAATGGACCCTCCTATGAGGGGGCAAAACAATATCTGGCGTCGGCCCGCGATGCCCTGGATGAGGCGATCTCGATCTCTGCACAGCGGGAGAGGCACTACCGGGTGCCCGCGGAGCGCATCGCCGCCTGGCGCGACAATCCGACGGTGTATCCCTTTACCTATTTGTGGACCGTGCGCTCCCTCTTTTATTGGCAGCGCGACGAAACACAGGCCGTCACCGGGGCGCGCAATCCCTGTTTGTACAATATCATCGATCCCATCAATGTGGTTCACGACGACGATTGGGTAAGCCATTGGACCGACCGGGCCGGCGGGGCCATCGGCTGGTTGCCGGCGCTCTCCGGGGTCGCCCAGTGCATGCGGGCCCCCGCGGAAGAGCCTGCATTTTTGCCCGTCGACTGGCGCGGGCCTCACTATGTCGATGCCGCGGACATCGTCGAACGCAGTACGCTGAACGCTGAACGCGCAGTCACTGAACACGAAGCCGCCGAACGCTAAACGCCGAACGCTGAACGCCCGAGCGTGAAAGATGCCGCGAAACTACGCTGAGAGCGCGGAGAATGGTGCGAACGGTCGTGGTTGGTCCGAGATATCGAGGCTCGCCGGAGTCGTTCCCCTTTGGGGGGAGCGATAACCCCAGCACATTTAGAGTTGGTAGCTTTTTTCTGTCAGCCACCAAGGGGAGATGACCAAGATGGATCACTGTGGGTGGAATTGAGCCCCCCCAACACCGCCATCCCCAGCGTCATCCGCGCGGTTTAGCGGAATCTTTCGTGTGCAGCGTCCAGCGACGTAGCGCTTCAGCGTCCAGCGATTTAGCGCTTCAGCGTCCAGCGACGTAGCGCTTCAGCGTCCAGCGACTTAGCGCGTGCAGAGTTTATAGTCGTGGGCAGCGAGATATGCGATAGTTGGGAGCCAAGATCTAGGTTCGTCGATGACTCTGTTGGCGCTATTGTATTGTCTCTCATGACGACATTGCCCAAACTCGGACCGTTTCGACTGCAACGCCCCCTCGCAAAAGGGGGAATGGCAGTGGTGTGGCGCGCCGTTCACGAGCGCCACGGGGAGCCTGTGGCGATCAAGATCATGATGGGGGAGCAGGCGCGAAAGGAGCGCGTCGTGGACTCCTTTCATCGCGAAGTTCGGGTCGTGGCCCGGATGAATCACCCCAATATCGTCCCGATCTTTGATTATGGGGAAATTCCGGAGGAAGTTGCCGAACATAGCGAGGGCCATTTGGTCGTCGGAAGTCCCTATATGGTGATGGAGTTGGCGAATTCCACGCTGGCCCATATCGAATACGAGAAGTTGAGGTGGCATCACGTCCACACCATTCTGGTTCAGATCCTCGATGCACTGGCTCATGCTCACGCCCGCGGTTTGGTCCACCGGGATTTAAAGCCCGATAACGTATTGCTCCGCTCCGGAGAGGGCGACGCCAAATTGAAATTATCGGATTTCGGGGTGGTCTATGCCATCGAGAGTGTGCGTCAACGTCCTGCAGACGATGAGGTGATCACAGGAACCCCGCGTTTTATGGCTCCGGAACAGATTCGAGGTCGCAGCCGGCAGCAGGGGCCGTGGACTGATCTCTATGCCCTGGGCTGTTTGGCCTATTGGTTAAGTGCCGGTGAGCCGCCATTTTCCGGACAGTCCGTCGCCGAGATCCTTCGCTGTCATCTGCTGAAATCCCG
>SKPJ01000527.1 GCA_007119595.1 Myxococcales bacterium | reverse complement strand
CGCCATCGTCGGGGAGCGAATAAGACATGATGGTATCGGCACCAGTGAAACTGGGCGTGGCTCGTAGTGATAGGGGCGGATCCCAGCCGCCCTTTCCTAACTTTACACGCCCCCTTTTTTTCGCTCTTATAGTTTCTCCACGGCAAACCAAAAATGAGTTGCGTCATGACCTCACAGAATTGCCCGAAGTGTCTCGTCAGCGTATCCGGATCCTACCGTTTTTGCCCGGAATGCGGTGTCGATCTGCAACAAGTTGCGAGTGAGACGTCCGAATCCCCGGCGTCCGACACCAGCGAGGTGTCCAAGCTTCGGGTCCAGATGGACGACAACCTCAGCATGGACCAGATTGAGAGGCTCGGCGTGGTAATGGCGGGGATCGACTTCACCCGCCCAAACTCCGCTCAGGCCATCGAGAACGCCCTGAAAAACTCCATGCCCGACCTGGCCGTTGAGGAACCGGTCATCACGGGGACCAGCAAGTCACTGACGATTACCAGCCGTAGCGGCCCTGCCGTCGAATCTTCAGCGGGCCAATCGTTCCGCGAGACTGCAAGCCCCAGAGAGTGCCAGTCCTGCGGTCGCGAGGCCAGCGAAGGGCTCCAGTTCTGCCTGGGCTGTGGGGCCGATCTCGACAGCCCACCACCTGACAGCCCACCACCTGACAGCCCACCACCGGACAACCCACAGCCTCGGCAGGCGCCGAAGTTTAGCAACGATTGGGCACAGCCGCCGCAACTGGAGGAGAAGGACAAAGAGAGTTCGCCTTCCGGGACTGGTCTGCTTGTTTTGTTGGTGGTCTTGTTCAGCGCCCTGATGCTTTTGGGCGCCGCCGCCACGATGTACCTCGTCCTATGACGAGTAGTCGGTTAAAATTTCGGAACCACTCGTCCTGAGCCGGGACCCATTTGCATCTATAAAACCGCTTTGGCTGATGCGAGAAGTCTCCGGATACGCGCCAACATACGGCGTTAACGCGCGCTGCTGGTATCAAGCCATGATCATTTGCGACCACGACCTGGTAGCCTTTTTACAGTGGGCACTACCACAGCTCGGACGGCGGTGGTCGGGCTACCGCAAAGTGCGCGGACAGGTGAAGGGTAGAATCAAAGCCCGCCTCGCCGAACTCGGTATCGACGATCTGGATGCGTACCGAAGTCATCTCGAGGCACACCCCGAGGAATGGGCGGTGCTCGACGACTTCTGCCGTATTACGATCTCGCGGTTTTACCGGGGCCGCGCCACCTTCGACGCGCTGCGCGAGGAGGTCCTACCGGCACTTGCCAGAAACGCACGAAAGTCAGGACGCAGCGTTGTGCGCGCCTGGTGCATCGGCAGCGCTTCCGGTGAGGAGGCATACACGCTGCGGCTGTGCTGGAACCTCGATGTGGGCAATGATTTTCCGGATCTCGAATTTGCGATCGTGGGCACCGACGCCGGGGCGCATATGATCGAGCGGGCCCGCCGCGCATGCTATCCCGAGGGGAGCCTCAAGGAGTTGCCCAACGGCTGGAGCGAGCGCGCCTTTGAGAAGACCGGAGACGACCAAGATCCGTTCTGTCTTTGCGACGCATTTCGTCGCGATGTCGCGTTTCGACTCCAGGACGTACGCCGGGAGCAGCCGGACGGCCCCTTCGACCTGGTGCTTTGCCGCTACATACTCTTTATCTACTTCCACGAGGATACCCAGTACGAGGTACTGACCGACATAGTCGATCGAATGGAAAAGGGTGCCGCACTGGTCATCGGTCCCAAAGAAGTTCTCTACGACGGTGCGCCATTTGAGCCATGGTTCGAGTCACATAATATCTTTCGGCTTCAGTCCTAGCCTCGTCCCCTCTTCGGCGGAAGCTGCTCCGGAGGAGCCAGGGCAATGCGGGCCGCCTCGGCGGGATCGTCGGTCAGGGTGACCAGATCCAGGTCTTGTGCACTTATGGTTTGCCGGGAACCGGAGAGCATGACCGCCTCGATGGTATCGACGATGGGCTCCCAGAAGTCGGTGCCCATCAACACCACCTGTCGATGGGAGATGGTACGGGTCTGAATCTGACACAGAGTGGAAAACAGCTCGTCCAGAGTGCCCAGACCTCCGGGCAGTGCGACGAGGGCCCGGCAGTTTTCCGTCAACAATACCTTGTGGGTCAATCGATCGGCCACCAGATGGACTCGGTCGGCTCCATAGAGGTTGCGGGCGTCCGGCCGCCTCACGCCGAAGGCCTGCTGAGGGAAATGACTGCGCCCCCGGTGTCCACCACGGGCCAGGGCCACCGACAGCTGCCCCGGGCCAGCCGCCCGCGTCGGAACCCCCTCCTGGGCCAGATCGCAGGCGAGCTGTTCGGCCATCTCGATCACCCGATCTGCCTTGCGCAATCGAGAGCCACCGAGGACCGTCACCGCCGGTTCCAGGCTCTCCAAAAAGTCCAACCCCTCCATCAACTCTCGGGCGATGCGATGTCCCATCTGGTGTAGTGGCTCCTCGCTCGTGCGACACGCCTCATCTGCGGTGACACGGTCGATGGCCTCCTGCACATCGTCAGTGCATGAGATCAGGCGAAAACTCTCGTCGCTCAGTGCGAGATGGGGATAGTTTTTATGCGCTACGTGCAATGCATCTTCGAGGGGCTTCCAAAACTCCTGTCCGAATAAGACGACGGGAAAGTCCAGACTCCCTGCCGCCTTGAGTCGCCACACCTCCAACAGCTCGTCGAGAGTTCCAAACCCGCCAGGGAAAATCACCAGGCCCAGCGCGTTTCGATACAACATCAATTTTCGCGTCGGAAAGTGGGCCAACTCCATCGACACGTCGATCGCTGGATTGACTTGTTGCTCGAAGGGCAAAACGATATTGAACCCCTGTGTCAGCGGCTGGGGCCCTTCTCCGCACCGGTGTTTCACCGATGGACCGCCACCTTTCCCCGGTGCTGCGAGGTGCTTTCGAAAGCCCTGGGGCACCGCCCACATAATTCCCGGGCCGGCGCCGGTACGCGGCGGGATTTTGTAGTCGGCCAATAAACGGCCCATCTGCTCGGCATAGGCGTAATACGGATCCTGGCGCTCAATGCGAGCCCCCCCGAAGAAGGTCACAGCCGGCTCGACACTGTCGAGGACATCCAATCCCTCGTCGAGTTCCCGGATCAATTGGGCGGCAAGTTCACTGCGAGGTTCTCCGGCGGCCGCCACCCGTCCCCAGATTCCCCGACCATTTTCTTCACTCATACGTCCATTCTCCTTCCCGGGAAAAGTGCATGCTCCACATCGGCGCCACCGGCCGCTATGTCCGTCACTGGCGATCTTCGCCGAATCCCCCCAACCCTTCAATCCTCGTCTGCCAAGAGCTTCGCCAGTCTCATGAATATGCTCGATTTGCCAGGTGTATTGTCGGGCCCTTTACACCCTCGGACCTTCCTTAAATTGCTCCAACCTCGGCGGTAGGTCCGTCGTCGACTGTGCAGCCTCATAGAGATCGACAGCTTTTTGCAGATTGAGCCAGAACTCGGCCGTGGTCCCAACGGCCGCCCCGATGCGCCGGGCCATCTTTGCGTCCAGTGAAGTATGCCCATTTACCAGACGGTTGATGGTCTTAATATCGCAGCCGATATGACGCGCGAAGGCCGTCTGTGAAATACTCGCCGGCTTCAAAAACTCCTCCAACAGAATTTCTCCCGGCGTCGTTGGTTCCCGTGTTCTTTGCCTGGCCATAGCAGGCCTCCCTTTTGTCGTTTGTAATGAAATACGGCGGCCGTCGAACTCAATGATAATCATCGATTCGCACCTCTGTGGGGCCATCGTCGGTCCACTTGAAGATCACACGCCACTGATCGTTGATCCTTATGCTGTGGTATCCTTCCAGATCGTCACGCAGCTTCTTCAACCTATTGCCGGGTGGGCTCCACAGATCCGTAATTTTCGCAGCCGCGTCGAGCATGTCGAGCTTCCTCGCTGCCACCGATCTCTGAGCCTTCCAGCCGCATCCCTTTGAAGGCAACTTTCCGTCGTAGAAAAACTCTTCTGTCACGGTGTCGCCAAAAGATTGGATCGCCATTTTTGAGTCCGTGTCTCAACAGTTATTACCTCACCATGGTAAAGATAACACCTCTCCAGCGGGGAGGCAATATTTATTACCACGTCGTGGTAAAAGCCGTATCGTCGCGGAGTATTCCGCGCGCTGCTCGGGCTCGACGATGCTCCCGAGCTGGCTACGGCTCCTCACGGAGCCACGTACTCCACCTTGATGCGGTCCGGATCTTCGAAGAACACGGCGTAGTAATCGGGACCTGCGGCATAGGGATGGCGATCCTCGTACAAGATTGTGATCCCCCGGCGGCGAAGCGCCTCGGTCATCTCGTCGACCGCCCGGCGTGAAGGGGCATGAAACGCCAGGTGATTGAGGCCGGTTCGCCGACGGTGATAGGCCGGCTGCAAGTGCTCGTCGGAGGTCTGTACGAAGACCAGATAGGTCTGGCCGCGCCGAAAGCTGACTCCCTCGTCCCATTGCTGAAACGCCACATATCCGACCTGGCCCAAAAACCACTCCCAGAACTCACGAGAGCACTCCAAATCACTGACGTACAGCTCGACGTGATGCAGAAGCCCCGTCGAATCGTCGATGGTCTTGACCAATTGCAGACAGGGATTGGCCTCGTCCCACAGGGTGGGAAATTCCTGTAGCGGCACAAACCCCATCGCCTCGTAGAACTGGCGAGTCCGGTCGTAGGACTTCGACTTACGAGACGGGCTGAGGGTCTTGACCTGCAAAAACTCCACTCCCCGTTGCCGCAGCGACTCTTCCACAGCCTGCAGCAACATCCGGCCAACTCCCCGCCGATGAACCTCTGGATGCACGCCCATGACGATAATTTCCGCTGCCCGCGACGCATGGGTCTCCACTGTCACGAAGCCCACTACGCCGTCGCCCTCCCTGGCGACCCAGGTGGGCAGTCGAGCCATCTGCTCCACATACTCGACGATCGCCTCTTCGATGCCGAACCATTGCGGCTGGCTTCGCAAAATCTCCTCGCAAGCGGCCACATCCCCGTCGCTTGTGGCCAACTCTATCTGCCAGACTTCTTCACTCATTGCGCCTCCGAATACACACCAAACCAGCCCGAATGGTCTTGTTGACCGCGTCAGCTCGGAACATCCTATTCACTTTGAGAATACCGATCGAAAGTATCACAACAATCCGGAATCTCGGGTCTTTATGGCCATCGCTGGCCTGCTTGGATCGTTGCCCGACTCTACGACAACGAGAAGTGAATAGCACTCGTCTAATAGTTCATTTCGCTGCTTGAACTCGCATCGGGTTTCATCAATTTAGTGCGATGGACGATCCCGGATTGCCCTGCCCACTCGATTCGTATCCAAGATCGGCCAGTATCTAAGCGGACTTGAGCGGCTGGCTATCCTAGAGGCCCGTGATTTGACGACATGTCGGGGGCCATTGATCTATGTAATGCACATCGGTGATGTAAGTGAGAATTCCACAT
>SKPJ01000455.1 GCA_007119595.1 Myxococcales bacterium | reverse complement strand
TTATTCTTATTCGACTGCGGCGAGGCGACCCAACTACAATTGACGCGATCCAATTTGCGGCCCGGTGCCATCGAGGGGATCTTCTTGACTCATTTTCACGGCGACCACGTCAACGGTTTGCCGGGATTGGTGGGCTCGTTGACGCTCAACCAGCGCAACGCTCCCTTGCATATCTTCGGTCCCCGAGGCTTAAAACGCTGGTTTAAGACCCTCTACGATCTCCATATTTTGCGCGCCGGATTTCCACTGCATTTGCATGAGGTGACCGAGCCGGGCGTGGTATTTGAGGCCGACAACTACCATTTTGTCGCCCACCCCCTGGAGCATCGCGTCGACGTCTGGGGCTATGCCCTCGTCGAGGACGAGCGGCCGGGGCGATTCGACGTCTCTCGGGCCGCCGATCTCGAAATCACGCCGGGACCGCTATATGGCCGACTGCAATCGGGTGAGTCAATCATCCTCGACGATGGGCGCACCATCACTCCCGACGACGTACTCGGCCCTCCACGTCCGGGGCTGAAGATCGCCTATTGTACCGATACCACCCCCTGTGATGCGGCTGTCGAATTGGGCCGCGACGCCGACGTATTGATCCACGAGTCGACCTATCCGGCGGGCCACGAAAAGCTGGCTCACCAACGCGGCCATTCGACCGCCGGTGATGCCGCCCGATGTGCGCTGAAAGCCAACGCCCGGCGGTTGATACTGACCCATCTGTCCCAGAAATATCTCGACCCCAAGGAGTTTCTCGGCGGGGCAAAAGAGATCTTCGAAAATACAGAGATCGCCCGCGATTTTGCGACCTTTGAGGTCCAGCACCGCGATAGTTAAGTGCCTTTTTCAGGCAGACAACCGGCGGCGCACCACCCCTTGAACCCAACGACGCTCCACGGCGGTCAGACCGAATCCGAAATGAAGCGGATACACCCCCTCCATCAACACCAGATGGGCGGGCATGGGAATGAACATCAAGAATTTTTCCTCGCCGGACTGGCGCAACTCCACGTCCGCCAGATCCTCGGTCCATCCCCGGTGATTTCCGTTGACCGTGTGGCGATTGATATAAAAAGTATCGGGATCGATGGTCAGCCGTGTCGGTGAGATAAAGAGCTGTCCAACGAGTAAAAAGGTGGCAAAGGCGGCCGCCAATACGGGCATCGTCTTCGACGTCACCAGCGGCAAGAGCATGCCCATAGCGCCCAATAACAATAGAACGGCCGCCCAGTAGATCCGCCGGTAGCGGCCGGAGGCCGGAAGCCAGACCTTTAATTTATTGCCCTCCTCCTCCACTTCGATCTTGGAACCCACCGGTCGGCGCAACACCGGCGGTGGACCGCCTTTGTGGACCCTGGCCAGTTCCATCGATCCCTGACCAGAGAGCACGTTGCGAGCTTCGGAGACAGTGCAGATCCGGTCCTCCACCACCGGATCGAGAACCCCCTGTAAAAAGCGCATCAATGGAGGGGGAGCCTCAATGATGTGTTTTTCGAATTTCAAGCGCATCCGCTCCATGGGAAGATCCGCCGGATGCAGATGGGTCAACAGATGAACCACCGTGGCTCCCAGAGAATATAAATCGCTTGCGGGAACGGTGCGCCCCGCCAGTTGCTCGGGGGAGACATAGCCCGTGGTGCCCACGATGGTCGATCCCATCACGCTGTGGGGACTGATGACCTGGACGGCACCGAAGTCGACGAGGACGATCGTACCATCGGGGCGTAGCATGAGGTTCGAGGGCTTGATATCGCGGTGGATGACCGGCGGATTCAACCCGTGGAGATATTCTAAGATATCGAGCACGTGGTCGATGAAATCGATGGCTCCCTGTGTGGAGATCACCTCACCGCGCTCGATGAGCTGCTGGAAGGTCTGTCCCTCCACAAACTGCTGGACCAGAAAAAAGCGCACCGTGCCGTCGTCATCCTCGATGTGGAACGCGTCGATATAGCTCGGAATGGCCTCGTGTTCCAGGTTTCTAAGTGCCCGTCCCTCGCGCTCAAAGAGCTCGATGGCCTTCCACTTTTCGGCGACGTCGAGGCCCAATTCCTTGATAGCCACCGGTGTGCCCTGAAGGTGATCGAATCCCCGAAAGGTCTTTCCCTGTCCTCCACGGCCGAGTACTTCGCCGAGTTCGAATCGCCCCTTCAACAGCCCACTATCGCCCGAGCGCCCACCCTGGTCTAACTTCGGATCATGTATCGATGCACTCATGCAATCCCTTTGCGTCGAACACCGCCGGGGCAAAACCCGACGGAAACTCGCATCTCATGGTCTAATAGACCGCTTCGCGGTTCAACCTCGGTAACAATGCATGCTCCACCTCGGTAACAGTGTAGAGATGCCAAGGCATTTCCCTCCATCATCCCGTAGCCAGCGGAAAATAGACGCGAAAGGTGGTCCCGCGCCCCATCTGAGTATCGACGTCGATCTCGCCCCCCATGCGTTCCACCAATGAGCGCGCGATGGCGAGCCCGAGACCTGTCCCACCGTGCTCCCGGGTCAGCGAGGAGTCGACCTGGGTAAACTTCTCGAAGATGCGCTCGCGAGCCTCGCGAGGAATGCCGGGCCCCCGGTCGGTAACGCTGATTTTAGCCCGGTCGCCGACGGCACCAACCTCGACATCTACGGTGTCGTCGGCCTCGGAAAATTTGATGGCATTCGATAATAAATTGGTCATTATCTGGAGCATGCGCCCATTGTCGATTTCGATGAGCACCGGATCCTCGCCGGTGTGCAACTCGATGTCGACTTCGTGGAGTTCGCCGAGCGGTCTGTTGAGGTCGACGGCTTCTTCGACAATTTCACGGGCATCGAGAAGTTGAAGTTCGAAATCGACCCTCTCCATCGACAATTTTTGGATATCGAGAAGGTCGTCGATCAGCGTCAGGAGCCGACGGCTATTTCGCAGTCCCAATTCGGCCATCTCCACCACATCGTCGGGCAGGACGTCGTCATATTGGCGGGTGAGCATCGAGAAGATCCCCGTGATGGGGGTCAAAGGGGTGCGGAGTTCGTGACTGACCACGGAGATAAACTCGTCTTTCATCTGCGTCACTTCGTGCTCCTGGGTGATGTCGTTGGCCACCCCGGCGATGCGAAAGATGTTGCCCTCCGTATCGTAGATGGGAAATCCGCGATCCCGAATCCATCGCAAGGAGCCCGATGGGCGTGCGATGCGATAGGTCTCGTCGTATTCTCCGCGGGGCGCATCGTCGCGAAGTGCATCGGCGACGCGCTCCCGATCGCTGTCGGTGATCTGCTCCACCCATCTTTCGATCGATATCGCTTGCTGGGGTACGGGACGACCCCAGACCGCCTCGAAGGCGGGACTTACGTATACGATTTGTGCCGATGGCCAATCCATCAACCAGAAGACCTCGCGGATATTTTCCGCCAATTGTCGAAAGCGCTCCTTTTCCTCGTGCAGACTGGCGTAAAGATGGGCTTTGTGGAGAGCGATCGCCATATGACCGGCCAAGATCGTCAGCACCCGGGTGCGCTCTTCGGTAAACATCTCATCGGCGAGATTGTTTTCGGCATATAACACCCCGCGAATCTCGCCGCTCTCCTCGACGGGGATGCAGAGTACGGAGCGGGGCTGGACCTCTTCGATATAGGGGTCGTCACGGAATCTCGGGTCTGCACTCGCCCGGCCCAGCACCAGGGGTTCGCCCACGCGCCTGACATAACGCACGATCGAGCGCGGTCCACCACGCCACTCGTCGAGATGCTGCGGCGGATCGAGCAGTCGGGGCTCCACATCGCTTTCTCCCTCCACCGAGGCACACAACCGGTCATCTGCGACCACCAAAAACGCACCCCGTTCAGCACCTGCATTGCTCAAGGCCACCTGAAGCAGGGTGGGAAGCAGATCGGCGACGTCGAGTTGACCGGCGATCAGTTCCGAGGCGCGAAGTACACTGTCCAAATCGACGGTGCCCTCACCGGAGCTCTGATCGGAACTTGTGATCTCGGCATCGCCGGGTGTTGCCAGCAACTCATCGTATTGCTTCTGAAATAACTCCACCTTCCTTCGGGCCTGCCACAACTGGTAATAATAAGATGCCTCACGCAAATGATCGGCGGCGAACGCATCTTTGTTCCAAGATCGCCAAAACAGGGCCGCCCGCTCGTTGGCCAGAGCGACGAGATGAATCATCTGGTTTTGATTGGCCTCCTCGATGGCTCGGTCATACAACTGCATCGGAGCTTTGAGTTCTCCCTTGAGCCGCCCCAATTCGGCGTCCACCAACAATTGTTTGTGCAAAAAGTTCTCCGGCGCATGCTCGGCATACCCGGCCAACTGGTGGCGCAATTCGGCGATTTTCTCGAGATACTCCCGCCGCTGTGGAGAATCCGGCATATCAGCGCATCGATCGGCGAGCACCAGGGCGTAGACAAAGGCAAAACGCCCAGTATCAAAGGTGCCGACCAGGGCATCGATCTGCTCACCGATGGTCTCAAGACGGTCCAGCGCCCGTTCGTTGTCTCCATATAGATATTCCAGATAGGCCCGCGAAATCTCGAAGGTGACGATGGCGGATCGGTTTCCATGTTCATCGCATTGCCTCAAATACGACTGCGCCGACTCATATCGCTCATCGCAAAACACATCGGGCCCCGATGTATATCCAGCCAGATTTCGCATGATAAGCCGCGCCGCCGCGGCCAGCTCGACGGCAGCGACGTTTCCGGTGTGGGCACTGAGCTCGACGGCGTCGTCGGCATTGCGGAGACCGTCCTCCAGATTCTTGCCCATAAAAAATCCGTACACCACGCTCAACATGGCGTTGAATCCGGCGAATATATAATTGCCGGAGCGCAGCCCGGCGCGACGGCCCTCGTGAAGTAGCGGCATACTCTCCTGGAGGGGATGCGACCAGGGAAAAATCATGGCGGCGACGATGAAAGTGACATGCGAGATATCGGATTGGCGATCGAAGTGGCGCGCCAACTCCAGGGCCAGACAGCCGGCCTCGTAGCCCCGTTGCATTTGGTGTTGGCTGCACAGCGCCGTTCCATAAATCGCCAACCCCACCGCCGAGGCGGGATGAATACCGATCTCGAGAGTGATGGCCGTCGCCTTGAGTCCGACCACCAATAACAGGCGAAGTTCAAGCAGCCCGGCCGCCGGTTGCACCGACGCCAACACGCGCAACGCGGCGCTGGTGTAGGGATCGTCGTCGGTGGGCATATCGCGCAGACAATCGATGGATCGACCGGCGAGACGCCTCTCGACATCGATCATCGTATCCGCCAGGGTATTGTCGAGATCCTCCAGTAATAGCGGCTCCCCGAGCGATTCCAGAGCCGATTGGGCCACCTTCACCGCTCGATCAAACTCCGATTGCAGTGTGTACTGCTCGATGAGAACCGATTGAAACGGTGCCCGCTCAACGGGATCGTCGAGATGCTCCAGCGCGGTGTTTATGCTGCGTTTGGCGGACTCGAAATCGCCGCCCAAGCTATCGGCCCGAGCGCGGTTCAAATATACCTGTCGAGCCAATTCGG
>SKPJ01000264.1 GCA_007119595.1 Myxococcales bacterium | reverse complement strand
TCGTCGGTGAAGGCGATCATATCCACTGCACCTATCGATACACGGGAACCCACGAAGGGGAATTTATGGGTATCTCGGCCAGTGGCAATGAGGCGGATTATCTGGTCGCCGCGGTCTTTCGTTTCGACGAGGGTAAAATCGTCGAGGAATTCGACTTCTACGACGGATTGACCTTTATGCGACAAGTGGGCGCCCTCTCCGAGGAGGTCACGCCTGGCGGAGAGGACTGGCCGTCCGGTGGCAAGGTGCTGCGTCCGCAATAAGAACCCAGCTACACTCGAGGCGTCATCATGACTATCGATGAAACAAAGGAAGTCGTCCGTCGTCTGATCAATATCCTCAACTCCCGTGATCTCTCACGGTTGTCCGAGGTGTATGACGAGGACATTGTGTACCTCACCGGCAGCGGCGAAGAATATCGAGGGCTCGAGATCTACCGACAGGCCATCGAAGCCTCCTTCGAGGGGTTTTCGGATCTTGAATTCTCCATCGAGGAGCTGATGGGCGAGGGAGATCGAGTCCATATGGTGTACAGCATGAGCGGAACCCATGATGGGGAGTATTTGGGAATCCCGCCCAGTGATCAGAGCGTCATCCACCGCGCAAGCTCTCTTTTGACCATCCAAGGTGGAAAGGTCTGTGAACAAGTCGACTTCTACGACTGGCTACACTTTCTGAGACAACTCGATGCCGTATCGGAGGAGGTTCGACCGGGAGGCAAGGAATGGCCCTCCGGCGGGGCGAAGCTTCGAGTTCACTAAAGGGGCGGGTGATTGGGGGGCGACAACATCATCCATATACGGTGTGGTGGAGAGGGTTGTGTGCGAGGTTATCGCCACAGCCGGAAGATTTTACCGGAAAATTATTCCGCCTCCCAAAATTATTCCGCCCCGCCATTGGAGGATGTGGAGCGTAGCGAACTCGTCGCGTCGTTGTAATTCGTTGCTATTGCGGCCTAGTCGGGCCTTTTGCTGGTTTCTTCCACGGCACTGGCATGTCCCTTGCTGTGACTCATGGGTGTCGCAATTAGTGACTCCACTTTCAGCACGAGGACGACGCAATGGACATTCGAGAGCACTCCGATGTATTCCGCCCCGACAATCAAATCTCTTCCACGGGAACGACCTCGGTGAATCCGGGTATTGAGTGTGCTCGCGACACCGATACTCCGCCGCGTTTTAGCGTCATCGATGCATTGGAGTCGGCCCTCGCGAAGCTTGAACCGAAGCTCCGTACGAATACGAAGGTGATCCGCGAGTTCGAGGAGGTGCCTCACCTCATGGGCAGCGAAGCCGACATGACTCAGGCATTCTTCAATCTCTTACACAACGCCCTGGATGCCATCGAAGAAGGGATGTCGGCTGAGGATCGCCTCACAATCAAGGTGCGTCGTCATGATGAGCTCGTGGCGGTCGAGATCACCGATACGGGCTGTGGAATCATCCCCGCCGTGACCGACCAAATTTTCACTCCCTTCTTTAGTACGAAATCACCGGAACGAGGAGTGGGCATCGGCCTCTCTGTCTGCCAACAGATCCTCGATGGGCACGACGCGCAACTGGACTTTGAGACGACCGTCGGTGAAGGGACGTGTTTTACGGTCCATATTCCCTGTCAAATCGAAGACGATGCCCAGTCCGAAACGAGTGATGATGAGCAATGCACGTCTGCGGCCCGGCGAATCGCAGTGATCGACGACGAACCGCATCTGCTGGCGAGCTTTGATCGAATTCTCGGCCGATCCCATCGGCTTCGTCGATTTCAAAATGCTCGAGAATTTCTCGACGCACTCGCGATGGGGGAGTCCTTCGATCTCATCTTCTGCGATCTCAATATGCCCAATTTCTCCGGAATCGATGTCTACGACACCCTCGTCGAGAACCATCCGGAGATGGTCGATCGAACCGTATTCGTCACTGGTGGAATCACCACGCTTTCGGCGTTCCACTTCGTCGAACGCGTCGGTCCTCCACTCTTGGAAAAGCCCTTTGGTATGGCTGCCATTCGCGATGTGGTCGCCAATCACGCCGCTTAAACAAGGGTTTCGAAGTAATGCTGGCCTAGCAGCGTGCGGAGAAGCTCGCGCGCTGCTTGGTGACTGTGGGTTGGCGTACAGATTTGGTTACGCAAGGACGCATAAGAGCGCTTGTCGATTGGCTCATCCAAATCGAGAAATTATCGTGACCGATCCAGTGGTACCCAATCATCCGGCGAGCCGATATCTGTTGTGCCATCGAACACAGATCGCACAGGAATTGGCGGAGCATATCTTCTGTCAAAAACCGCAGTTGCGCACCTTGTTTGGGAGCTATGGCCTGGTGCGGGCGAAGCAGGTCATCGAGATCCAACTCGAGACGTTGGCGAATACACTGGCCTTTGAGACACCGTCGGTCTTCGCCAGGGATCTGATGTGGTTTGAGGCGGAATTGGAGCGCGTAAAGTGGGACGGAATCAAGGGGTTAGGCTTTGAGACGGTGCTCGGTGAAGCACGACGCTTTCTGAGAGAAAGACACTTTTACGAACGGGCAAAGCAAGTAGATGGGTTCATCGAAAAAGCACTTCGATATCGGGTCGATACGGTAGATTCGTCTCACTATTTAGACGACGAAGACCCGTTCGGGGAGCTGGGCTCTCGGTTGTTGGAGATGCTGTTGAGCGATCAGCGGGAGGCGGCGAGTGCGTTGATGCTCGCAGTGATGCGGGCAGGAGTCGACCTCGGCGAATTGTACACCCATGCGTTGCAACCGGTGCAATACGAGGTGGGACGCCGATGGGAGATCGGAGAGATAAGCCAGGCACAGGAGCATTTCTGCACCGCGGCGATTTTGTCGATCATGGCGGAGTTATTTCCCTATGCTGAGCCGTCGCCTGCGGTCGCCGGCGAGCCCACGTTGGTGTTGGCCATGTTGGGAGATGAGCCCCATATGGTGGGAGGGCGGATGTTGAAGGACCTTCTGAGCCTGGAAGGGTGGCGGGTAGGTCTATTGGTTCGGCAGGTAACCGCGGCGTCCGTGAAGCAGGCGCTGGAAAAGTGGGAGGCAGACGTACTGGCATTGTCGGTGACGATGTCGTCGCAGCTTCTGGAGACGGAGCAGATCATCGCCAGCGTGCGCGCTTCCCCGACGGTGGGCGACGTCAAGGTGATGGTCGGAGGGCGGCCGTTTGTGATCGACGATACATTGTGGTCGAAAGTCGGCGCTGATGGAACGGCGGCCGATATCTCGGCGACGGTGCAACTGGCCGGACGACTCTACGACCGTCGCCGAGAGGATGACGGCGAACAGGCGTGGAAACCAAGACGACCGGTGGCCAGCATCTGGTGGCGTCGGAACAGGGATCATCGCTGGCGGTGGGTACGCGATGGGCTGGGGCTGAGGGCCGCCGAGGCCGACGGTGAACGCCGGATGGAAGAGGTGCTCGACGAAGTGATGAAAGAAGGGAGCGCGCGCCAGATCGCGCTACGATCTGACGCTGGAGGAAAGCGGCGGGACCAGAAAGTCTGGGTCGACGTCGTCCAGCGAAACGACGCTCAGGTGGCCGCGGTGGCCATGTCGACATCGAAGTTGGAGTCCGCCATTGATGAGGGTTGTACAACCCTGAAGGCCATTGAAGAGGTGCTGAATCGACCATCCTTTACGGATGTGGAGGGCCGGGCGGCTGGGCGAAGATCGGCGCGGGGGGTGTCGGAGCTGTATGCGGAACTGACCCTTCTTCAGCGGGAGTTGGCGCTCAAGGAGTTGAATATGGAGGCGGAGCAGCGCGATCAGGACGCGCTGTTGGCAATGCTCGCCCACGACATGCGCAACGCGCTGACCCTGATCGACGCCAATTCCTATTTTCTGCGACAACTGCTGGGGGATCAGGAGATCCCGGAAGAGGTCTTCGATCATCTCGAGGCCATCGCCAGCAGAAGCAATCTCGTATTGGAGTTGGTCGGTGATCTGCAGGAACTGGCGCGGCTGGGGCAAGCCGATATCGACAAGCGCTCCGTCGAGCTGCGCACGTTGATCGAAGAGGCGGTGCAGAACGCGCGGGCCGCCGGGGCTAAAAAGGAGATCGACGTTCGCTTTGCGGCTCCCGAAGACACGATGGGGATGGCCGTGGACCCCACGTTGATTCGCCGTTTGCTGGACAATCTATTGAGCAATGCATTGAAGTTTTCGCCCCCCCATACCGAGGTGGAGGTGGCAGTGGGCCTGGAGGAGGAAGCGATCTATATTTCGGTGACCGATCAGGGTCCGGGTATTCCAGAAAAAGAGCTGGAACAACTCTACGATCTATTCTTTCTGGGAAGTGCCCGATCCACGGCTGGCGAAAAGCGCATGGGACTGGGGCTTCCCATCGTCAAGCGGATCGTCGACGCCCACGGAGGTCGAATCGAGGTCGACACAGAGCTCGGCAAGGGGACGACCTTTGTGGTGCGACTTCCCATCGAACCATAGGAGCAGAGACTTCAATCGCCATCGAATATCCAGACCGGGGAAACGAACAATAGGTAACGGCCATAACAGGCTGTCCGCGCTTCCACTACTGGCGTAACTCTTGGAGTACGGGCATGGCCTCCAGGTCTTCGTCGCTGAGTAGCTCCCAGATGATTCCCGGTGATTCGCCGACGTCATCGCCGTCGGCCTCCCACAGGCGAGTCGGCGTCGCCACTAAGCTCAGATGAATATCGTGCTCGTCGACGGGAAAATTGTCGACGACCTGTTCGTCGTGAACGGTGGTCACCACCGGAATCTGAGACTGCCCCAGCTCGGTCAATATCGCGTATTCCAGGTCGCTATAACCATGGCCCTTGCCCAGCCGCTTTCCCTCTTTTGTGACGGCCACGCATCCCGTGACGATGAGATCAATCGGGGGAAAGTCGTCGAGGGAAACCTTTTGTGCATAGGGCTCCCACCGGCTGATCATGGAGGCGTCGCGAAAGTCTTTTTCGTCGATGTTCTGAGGGTCGAAGAGCAAAAACCCATCGCGCAATCTCGGTGTGGGAACGACGACCACCTTTCCCAGGTGCAGTGCTTTTTCACGTAGGGGCCGCTGCGGCGAGTCGGGGTTGATCTTGACCACCTCTGCGGCCTTAAACAACGGCTGCTCGGCCAGTCGCTTCGCCGCTTCTTCGGCGCCGGCGAAATTTGGTATCCGCCCCGTCGGTGGGAAGGGAAACCGCGCCGCTCCCACCTCCTGCAGATGCTCCCATACATATTGGCGAGCCTCGTCTTTGTCCTCAAAATTCATGGAGCTCCTACATGCCCAAGAAGTATTGAATATAGAGCACACTATTTGCGCAATCATAGCGTTTAAGCAAACAACCGAATGTGTGTTCCACCAGGGCACAGTATGGTAACCGACCGGGATAACCGACCGAGAGACGGGATGGCCGGATGGAAACTAACTGGTTCCCATCCGGAAACCCCGGAATTTCGCAATGGCCGGCTGAAATCGCGATCTGACTATCCGCTCAACACTTGGAATAACCTCCGGATATGCCTGCGGTTTCGCGAAATAGTCATCTCAAC
>SKPJ01000245.1 GCA_007119595.1 Myxococcales bacterium | reverse complement strand
GAGATCGATATTCGGCGAAACCGCAGGCGTAGCCGGAGGCTACTCCAAGTGTTAAGCCGATATCGAGATCGTGATTTCAGCCGGCAATTGCGAAATTCATGGGGTTTCCGGATGGGAACTAGTTCAAAAATGTGTTCGGGACGCTCCGGTTACCCGGATGCGTCCCGACAATTCGTGCTTCATTTTTTTTTCGACGCAAACCGTCGACGTCATCCGATGAAGTTTTGGAGCTTCATGGCGAGCCCCATATTACCTTCGATGCTGATCTTGTTCATCATAAACGCCTGTGCGGGGTTTAGATTGCCCTGCCACATATCCACGAAATCACTGTCACTCATGGTGACGGTGCATTCGGCGTCCTCGGACTCTCCTTCACTGACGAAGTCGTCGTCCTTTTTGAAATCCAGAGTCCACGTTCCACCTTCGTCTCCGGTCAAATTAAAGACGTAGATGGCGTTGGTCGCCTTAGCACTGTCTGGATTTTCTTCCAGTTTCTCGGGAAGCGTCTCTTCAAAGATTTTACGCGCGGTCAAATCGGACATGTAGACTCCTCAATTTGGTTCTACGGTAAACGAATTCACTCCACCCGGAGGCCCAGAGTTGAGTGAATACTCAACAAGCTTCTGACGCAGTGTAGCTAGCACGCAGCCGTCTGGCGTGCAAGGCGGTAGCTGGTCCATCATCGGGATTATGGTGGTTGGAGCGGTCCGGTCTGGGCACCCCGAGCTTGTCAGTGTCGGCGTATAGAGTCTATAAACCAGATTCCCGATGGCAACCCAGTGATCTGGCTGGTAAACGGACCCCATGAAGACGTCTCCACGAATATTGGTGGCATATAAAAAAAGTCGCTACCAGCAACTGGTGGTGGAACAGTCGGACCCGACGATCACCGACTTGTTGGCGCGCGAACATATCAGTGTTCGCTCCCTGGAGAAGTCCCATCGCAGCCATTGTCGAAGTCTGGATGAGCTCGTCGACCATCTCGAAAAACTCGGCATGGACTACGAAATGGCCTATCGAGGAGATGTTGCGGAGACGGACGGCCCGGACTTGATCGTCGCCGTTGGCGGCGACGGAACGGTCTTGGATCTATCGCATCGCATCGAGTCCACACCACTGATGGCCATCAACTCCAATCCGGAGTCCAGCGTCGGGTATTTTTCGGCGGGCACGGCCTATGATTTTCCGCGCCTTTTGGAGGCCATCGTCGAAGGGAAGTGCGATCCGGTATCACTGCGCCGCTTTTATACCTGTATCGACGGCGAACGCCGCGGACCACCGGTGCTCAATGACATCCTGATAAGTCACGAAAACCCGGCCGCCGTTTCCTATTATTTTATCAAAATCGGGGCTCATCCCGCGGAGGCCCAAAAGTCGAGTGGAGTCTGGATTGCGACACCGGCCGGCTCGACGGCGGCCATTCGATCTGCCGGAGGGCTGGTGCTTCCCTTCGATAGCGACAACCTCCAGTATCTGGTCCGTGAGCCCTTCCCACCACGGCAGGGCGGATATCGCTTCTTAAAGGGCATCCAGCCCTTCGGGGAGCGCTTTGAAATCATCTCTCGAATGCGGCAAGGATTGGTCTTTGTCGACGGACCTCATCTGCAATTTGATTTTCCCATTGGAAGCTCCCTTAAAATCGACCCCGGAGCCCCCCTCCTCTCCATCTACGGGTTACAGCAACAACGGCGCGTGGCTTGATCGCCAAATAATACGAATCGGTGACGAAAATTCTTGTCCCCGTGTTGCGTTGTGTTACGGTGGCTCAGCGCTACCCCAACGCGGTGGTCCTACATACCGTTTCGATCACTTCGGCTTTCCACGAGTGTCAATTCGCCATGCCTCGACGACACCACGACAACAGCTCTTCGGGAATTTCAATGGGCCGTCTGTTTTTGTGGACTGCCGCGTGTTCGGTGATCTTCAGTGTGGGGCTCATCGTCGGTCAACATCTGCTATTGCAGCGGAGCCTTCCACCACTGGTCAACGCCGCTGAGCAAGCCGAGGAACAGCCGCTGGCGGTGGAGGCTCATGTGGGCCAATCGAATGACAAATTGGCGGAGGAACTCTTCTCGTTCTACGACGCTCTGACAACCTCGGAGCTACCCGCTACGGATTCGATCGAGTCCGACCATTCCGCAGATTCTCTCCGGGGGAGCCATGAAAGCGACGAGGACGCTGCAGCAGCGGCCGAAGGTGAGTCGCAGCCGGCCCGGTTTACGATTCAGGTCGCCTCCCATCCCACCACCGAACGAGCGCGTGCGGAGATGGACCGGCTCCGACGTCTCGGGCTCGAGCCCCACCTGGTGGCAGTCGACGTCCCGGATCATGGAAAGCATTACCGGGTACGCATCGGCAAGTTTGCCACCGAGGATCAGGCCCGGGCTCATCACAACCGACTCGCCAACGAACACAACCTTCAGACCTTCGTCACCCCCCTGTAATCGGCGATTTAGATCAACTCCACGTATTCCAGATCACCGACCGCCCCCTTTCCCTGCCGCAGTAGCTGGGGATAATCGCCCGAAAAGTCGATCACCGTCGACGGCTCTGGAAATACATAGCCTCCATCGATCACTAGATCGACGGCGTGGCCGTAGAGATCTTCGATGGTCCACGGATCGGGGATCAATTCCCCGTCGCGGTCCGTGGCACTGGAATTGGCCACCGGATTGCCGAGGCGCTCCACCATGGCCAGTGGAATCGGAGTATCGGGCACCCGGATACCCACGGTCTTGCGCTTGTTGCGCATCACGCGGGGTACCAATTTGGTGGCCTCCAACACAAAGGTATAGGGACCGGGCAACATGCGTCGCAAGGAACGATAGGCGTAGTCGCTGACGAAGGCGTACTCCGCAATATTACTCAGGTCTTTGCAGATAAATGAAAGGGGGCTGTGCTTTGACTCCCCTTTGATCTCACAAACCAACTGCTGGAGTCGTTCGACGGCCTGTTTGTTGAAAATATCGCAACCGATTCCGTACACCGTATCGGTGGGATACGCCACAAGTCCCCCGGCGGTCAGAGTCTCAATGACCTGATCGATTCGGCGCGGTTGAGGGTGCTCCTCGTTGATCTGAAGGATCATCGTTTCAATCCTTGAAGGGGTCTTTTGCCAAAGTGGCGAATGGTGGCTCCACGACGACTCCTGGAGGCCAACCGGTGGTTGGAATTTATGACAACCATCTCTGCATCCACAGCCGTGTCATCCTCGAACTGTGACGTCGACACCGTACTCTCGGAGAGATTCGGTATACCGCCAGCGGCGCCGAGCCAAAGATAAGATCATCATCCGAAACATCGACTAGGTGGGCAAATGAATGGTCGGATCATCGGGATGTGGCTTGTAGAAGACAAGGGTGAATCCGATCTTCTGTGCCAATTGAGCACCGGTCTGTTCATGGAACGCTTCCGCCGTCTCCACTAGGCCATCGCCTTCGTGGACTTTGACCTTTACCAACTCGTGCGCCAGAAGCGCGGCTTCAAAATTTTCGACCAAATTCTCACTCAATCCCCGTTGTCCGACCAGTACAATGGGCTTGAGATCATGAGCCAACCCTCGGAGATAGCGCCGCTGCTTCCCCGTTAATCGGGGGCTGAGTCGCGTGACGAGTCCAATCGATGATTTTTCGTTCGACGCCATAGGTGTTGATTCCTCGAAGTAGTGCGACAAAGTGACGAACCCCGTTATGAGCACTTCTAACAAGATGATTCAGGGGCTCGCCCTTATAGTGGACAACCGACGAGCCATTCAACCCGGATATTTCACAGCGATCGCAGATGAGACAGGGCTGCCCCTTTGACATCCCGGCGAATGGACTGGACTGACGACGAACGATGCGATGCCAGCACCGTGTGGAGGCAGATCGACGCAATGGCCGTAACCCAAGCGCCCATGCTCATTTGCGAAATCGCAATCGCATTTGCAGCAGCCATACGGAAACCACACTGAGCAGCACCTTTCTTTGGTTTTGGTCACCAGTAATCGTGCACTACTATTGCCCATTGGACCCGGACTTGGCCTTCACTTGGTAGACATGTAGGATACCGCCAACGCGTCGGGGGAACTGACGCTCCGCCCGACGATTTCTCAACCGAGATCGAGGAATGTCTGTGAAACATTGCCCTACTTGTCAGTCGCAATTCGAGGGTGACGAAACCTTTTGTCCGCACGACGGAACCAGACTCGTATCGGGGCCCGAGCCACAACCCGGTCGCCTCACTGGATCATCGCTGCAGGGAATCGTCAATCTGGAGGCTTTTCTATATTCCGACCACCTCGGCGAACGCTATCGCGGTCGATTATTGGCCGATAATACCGAGGTTCGTGTCACCGTCTGTCATCGCAGCTTCGAAGCCGAAAATATCGACCAGGCGCGCCAGCTCATCTCCGAGTTGGAGTCCCCGCTTCCCAACGAAATACTCAGCATTCACACGGTTCGACAGGATTCGGAGTTTCTCTTCTTCGTCGAGGAAAACCCCACTACGGAGACCCTGGCCCGGCTGTTAAAAAAGAAAGGGCCACTGCCCTGGCGTCAAGCCCTTCACTTGACGATCAAAGTCGGCCGGGCACTGGCTTGGCTCGCCGAACGTGGTGTGCCGCACCGAACCCTTCACCCCCGATCGATCTTTGTCGATAACCCACAGGCATCTCCCGTTCAATTGGGAGAATGGTTCCTCGGACTGGTAACCATCCCCCCTCCGCCCATCACCGCCGATACCCCGGTGGAAGCAATTCCGGTCTACCCCGGTTTTTTGGCGCCGGAGTGGCTCATCGAGAACGATGTCGATCTCGATCGCTCGGTGGTCTACAGCATGGGCGCTGTCTTGCGCACCGCACTTGGAAGACCGCTATTTGACGACGAGACATTGAGCGACACCGATTTTGAAAGCTGGCTTCTCGAATTTGAACAGCCCTCGGTCGACCTCGGTGTCGATGAGGATGCCCCGGAGCACCTAGGCGATCTCATCGGCATGATGATCGCCCGAGATCCCGAAAAGCGGTTTCATATCCCCAAGGCCGCCCTTGTTGCTCTTTCCTCACTGCTGGACAGTACGCCCGACGAAGTTGCACCGCCACTGACAGCGCGCGACGAATCGCCATTTTCGCTGTCTCGAAATACACGCCCCGTCCCCCTGCCCGATCACGAAGATGGCGACCCCGGCGATGAGGAAGCAACCGAACGCCTCGATCGACAGACCGTCAAAGGACTTCCCGCCCAGATGTCCGAGGATGGCGAAGGAAAGGTGTCAAATAACACCAATATCAGTCATATCCCGCGCATCATCATCGACGATCCCGATGACGATGAGGCCGATGACGCCATTCCACGACAGGGAGCCACCACGGTCGAACTCGACGCACCTGGATCCGCTGACGAAGACGCCCCGGCTGAGCAGTCCCAAAAGGGCGAAGACGAGGACAAACCAGAAGCCGGCGAAGAGAAAGACGAGGAGAGTAAAAAGAGCGCGCAAAAGCCCGCGCGAAAGCAAACCCTTTTGATGGGCGCCGTCTC
>SKPJ01000471.1 GCA_007119595.1 Myxococcales bacterium | reverse complement strand
GAGCCCCTCGTACTCATACCAATCCCCATTGAGCTGAATATCGACCGGGGTCGTCAGCTCGAAATTGGTGTCCAGAAACATGACCAGAACCTCCACCTCCTCCACCTCATCGATGGGGTCTTCAGAGACGTCCTGATCGTCATCACTGCCGGTGTCGGTTGCATCCTCTCCAACGGGATCGAGAACATCTTGTCCCTCGGTTTCACTGACATCTTCACCGGCATCCTCTCCCTGGCCGGAGGCATCCCCGGTGCGGTCCGTGACATCGTTGACGGTTCCTCCGGCGGCGTCAGCAGTGGTGTCATTTTCCTGGGCCGAATCGACATTGGCGTTCTCTTCAACTGTGACCTCTCCCGTACACTCCGCGCTCAAGAGACCGACGAATACCAAGGCAACCAAGACCTGAAACACAGCACTGCCCCATAGATACCGATGCTTGATCATCATTTGATTACCTCTTTCTGTCATTGCCATACGAAGCTCGTACGTCACCGCTTTGCCGGGCCTTATGGTTGAATATGAGCAAGATACATCCTCGACTCCCGACAAAGCGTACAAAGCACTCCATTCACTGACAAACTCACTTCGTCACACACCGGCCGGGATGGTCGCTGGGACCGCTCGAGGTTCAATCATCGCCCAACGTGATATCAACCCACACCAGGCGATGATCGGTGGCGGTGACGAGATCGGCATGGGGTTCGTCCGGCGCGGGCCAGAACACCTGCGAGTCCTCCACGCTCATATTGGAGGAGGGGATGGCGTAGTCGACGCGCATATTTCCGACGGCCGGACTCCACTGGGATGTGTCGTATTTGTGTTCTCCGGTGTGGTCGTCGTTTCTCCCACCCCTTGTCTCTCCCGAGTGCTGGCCTCCCTCGCTCGAGGGTTTGGGATCGCTGGTACGCGGATCGTCGAGCAGATCGGCGATGGCACCGAATTCGTCACTGTCGTTTGGATCGGAGTTCAAATCGCCGGCGATGACAAAATAGGAATTTTCGTCGAGACCGCCTTCCCGACCCTCGTCGTCGTAGAGATATCCGGCGTCGTCGGGGCGGATATAGTCGTGCCACAGCCGAATCTCATCCTGGTTGCGCCGCACATTTCGCTGTTCTGGTCCATCGAAGGCCGGCGGTGTGGGGTGACTGGCCAGTAAATGGAGGCGATGATCACCGACGTCAATGGGCAGATCGACATGGTTCTTGGAGGAGAGGCGAAAGACCTCAATAGCGCCGTCATCGTAAAAATCCTCGGGCATGCGGTGATCCGGCATATCCTTCCACAAAAAATGCTGAAAAGAACGGACAGCATCTATATCGAGGTGATATTTGGAGTACACCCCGAAGGCGTATTGCCCCGGGAAGCGTCCGTAACCGAAAGCATCTTGGGCGTAGTCTTCGGTGCCTTCTTCGGTGCCGACGACGCCGTTTGCATCTAAATCGTGCCCCGAGGGAATGCCCGTATTGGAGGGGAACGCGTAATAATAGGGATAATCGATGGCTTCCTGCTCGCCCTGGGGAACGGCCAGGAAATTCTCATTAAAAAGGCGCGCCGCCTCGTTCTCCTCGTCGTAGTCCAGTTCATTGACGAGCACGACGTCTGGACGCTTTATCTGAATAATTTCTGCGATCTGACCGGGTTGTTCACTGTCTGGATCGGAGAGTTCTTCGATCAATTGTCCCGACTCTTGGCGATACAACGAGCCGTTGAATGTGGCCACGCGTAGTGACACCGGTTCGACCTGCTCCGCCGTATCCCCCGCGTCGTGCTGCGTCGTGGGCTCGCCGGCGTCACCGTCCGTCTCTTCTTCGCTGCTACTGCAACCGCTCAAAACGAAAGAGCAGGTGATGAGTACGAGGACGTGCTTGAATTTCATATCGACGTTGCTCCCAGTGTATTGCGCGGTAAGTGTTCGCTATCATTCGGCGACCGGTATCTCGGCGCCCTTTGTCTGTGGTTCTGGCTCATCGACCTGCTCGAGGGAACCAAAGACCTGACTCGCCTTGCGTCCGCCGAAACAGTCGTCGATGACCTCGAAGTGATCGAGGGTAACCGCCGAGGGATGATCGACGCCCAGGGTGTGAATCAACCACATCAACTCCTGACGCAGCGTCACCAGATAATTGGCCAGACGGGCCGATTTTTCCGTCGGATCAAGCCCCCGCACAAGCCACCGGTTGTGGGTGGCCACCCCGGTCGGACAGTGGTCGGTATGACAGCGCTGGGCCTGGATGCAGCCGATGGCCAACATGGCCTCCCGGGCCACGCCGATCATGTCGGCCCCCATGGCGAAGGCCAAAAGCGCCCGCTCGGGAAACCCGAGCCGTCCTGCCCCCATAAAGACGATGTCGTCGGAGAGTCCGCGCTGCGCAAAGATTCGATGCACCCGGCCAAATGCCTGATTGAAGGGAAGCGCTACGTGGTCGCTAAAGACCAGCGGTGCCGCTCCGGTCCCCCCCTCGCCGCCATCGATATTGATGAAGTCGACGCCTCGATCTTCTTCGGCCATAAGTGTCGCCAAATCACGCCAGAAATCGAGCTGTCCCACCGCCGATTTGATCCCCACCGGAAGACCGGTTTCGGCGGCGATGGATTCCACGAAGTCCAGCAGCTCGTCGGCGTTACTAAAGGCCCGGTGGCCGGGGGGGCTGATGCAATCCTGGTCGGCGGGAATGCCACGTATTTCGGCGATTTCCGGCGAGATTTTGGCCGCGGGAAGTACGCCTCCACGGCCCGGTTTCGCTCCCTGGCTCAACTTGACCTCGATGGCGCGCACCCGAAATTTATCGACCCTCTCCCGTAGCATGCTCATCGAGAATTGGCCCTCTTCGTCGCGGGCACCAAAATACCCGGTACCGAGTTGCCAGATCAGATCCCCGCCATGATCGTGATAGCTGGCGATTCCCCCCTCGCCGGTGTTGTGTAGGCTGTCGGCGATCTGGCATCCCCGGTTGAGCGCCTCCACCGCCGCGCCACTAAGCGAACCGTAGCTCATCGCCGAGACGTAGATCGTCGACGCCGGCCGAAAGGCCTTTTTTCGGTCCCGCGGGCCGCCCAATATCTTCGAGCAAGCAATGGAGTACGAAGGATCGTAATCGTCATCGCCTTTGACGGGGTGAGAGGTCGGAAAGACGGAGGGCTTTATGATCAGGTAATTCGGCGACGAGTCCAGATCATTATCGGTACCAAAGCCGAAGTAGTTATTGCGTGCCTGTGCCGAGTCATTGACCCACCGGCGTTGATCCCTTGAGAAGGGCCGCTCCTCGTCGTTGTCGGCGACGATGTACTGGCGCAGCTTGGGGCCTAGCTCCTGCAACAAAAACCGAAAGTGGCCGACCACCGGATAGTTGCGCAACACGGCATTTTTATTTTGCACCACATCGTGGATGGCAACGACCACGATAACCGACAAAAAAAACCCAAAACCGACGACCCACACAGTGAGCATTGCGCCTCCCTTGGTCTACCCTACTCGGCAAAGGCAAAACCTATCATCGACGCCGGCAGCCGGTCTACCGCGCGTTATACGCCGGGTGTGATTCATCTCCGTCGGTCGAAGGGCCGGAGCAGCAGGGCGAAACCTGACAAGGAGCACAACCGCAGCTGTGGCAGCGCCACCGCCAGGGAGTCGCGACACTGTCAGATTCGGTCTGCTGCTTCGCAACCGAGAACCGACGGGGGTGAATCACACCCTTATACGCCGGGTGTGGAGATAAGGGGTGAGTCGTTGACCTGTTAGCGGAGGACTTTCTGCGTTCGTGGAAGACGTACGGTTACTCACTGCACACGGTCATCGTGCCGAACGGCGGCCATGGTGAAACGCACTCCTCACAGCAGATCCGGTCAATGCTTGTCAGCGGCGGGCACAATAATACGAAAGGTACTCCCCGCTCCGGGTTTGCTCTCCACCTCGATAGCACCGTCGAGTCGCTCCACAATATCTTTGCAGATCACCAAGCCCAGCCCGAGCCCCTGTGCTCCGGACTTCGTAGAGTAAAATGGCTCAAATAACATCGACATCGCATCTGGGGGAATTCCCCTGCCACTGTCCGCGATCTCCACCACCACGTCATCGCCACGGCGATGGGTGCTCACCCGAATCTGGTCTGGCATATCGATGTTCGGATCCAGTGCCTCTTGTGCATTTTCCAGTACGTGGGAAAAGATTTCGACCAGTCTGGCTTGATTGGCCAGGGCATAGATTTCATGTGCATCCCCGGCGCAGATAAACCGGGACCACTCGTCACCAAAGGTGAAGTGCATCGCCAACTCCAACGCCTGCGTCACATCGATGGCATGCACCGGAATCGTCCTATCATCCTGAGCCAGAGTATTCAGATCGGTGAGGATCTGTTCGATACGCCGGGTTCCCTCGATGGTCTCTTCGAAGATCTCTTGGATTTCCTCCGACGAAATTGCGTCCCTTACCCTATCTTCAATGAGGTGTTGAGATAGATACTCCAAATTTGCTCGTATATATGTGAGGGGATTATTGATCTGATGCGCCAAGCCGGCGGCCAGTTTTTGGATGGTTTCAAGACGTTCTGTCTTCCGCAGACGGGCGCGGAGTTGCTCCTTCTCCGAGATATCTTCCTTGATCGCGATAAAATTAGTAATCTCACTGGAGTGAAAGGAGACGGGCTGGATGCTCTGGCGTTCCGGATAAAGGCTCCCGTCTTTGCGGCGATTGATGATCTCTCCCCGCCAGGTCGCGCCGGATAAAATGGTGGACCACAATTCGCGATAAAAAGCATCGTCCTGCACGCCGGATCTCAACACACTCGGATCACCGCCGACCATTTCGTCGCGTTCATAACCCGTCATGCGACAAAATTCGGGATTGACCCATAACACGGTACCGCTTCGATCGGTGATCATCACACCGTGAGCAGCCACTTCCAGACTAGTTTTGAGAAGATGAAGCCACTTGTTCGAGGAGTTGGTCATCAATACTTCGGATCCGGGTGGTCGATGCGATGCTGAACTGGAGGGCCATCACAAAAGAGGTGTCGAACAACTCCGCAGGACCGCTCACTGGTTCTCGCTGTGGTCTCGGTCCTTATTCTGTTTTTCCGTCGTACTTCGGTGCTGTCCTGGCGATCGATTCCGGTTAAGCAACCGGAATCGAGATCAGGAATCACACGGCTCGTGGCAGCCATCGTCGTAGTTGTCGCAGACCTCGACGGCTGGCGGTGATCCGACCTCGTCGGCGATCCCGTGAGCCTCGCAGCTCGAGAAGCTCGGGTTCTCAACGATTTGAACCCAGCTTGAGACCTCATTGAGACTCGACACGTCGAGCGTCTCCAGGACCGGATTCTCCTGTACCGAGAGGTGGAAAACCTCCTCGAGATTCGGCATGGACACCTCGACCAGCCCCTCGTTATTCACAAAATACGCTCCTTGAACGTGGTCAGTGGGATCCGTATCGGTATTCGTGGCCGTGAGCGCCGGAGCATCGATGCGCTGCAATGCATCCCGCAAATTTGCAAACGAGAAGTCTTCTCCTACGGTGGTGAGGCTCT
>SKPJ01000148.1 GCA_007119595.1 Myxococcales bacterium | reverse complement strand
GTCCACGCCGATTCCGCAGGGGGCGGAGATGATGAAATGCACGATGAGCATCCCCCAAGATCACCGAAGCACGACAGACCTGGCAAATCTGACGCTCACTCTTCGGCTACGCGAACAATCAAGCGGTGAATGCCAAGTATCCCAGGGAGGTCTTCGCGCTTCCTCTACAGACCACAGCGAAGACACCAAAAAGATGACCTACATCCACGAATCCGATGCCATGTACGGTGATCTCGGCGGGCGGTGCCTGGAGTATTCCGTCTACAACGAGCACGTCCCAAGTGGTGAAACACAGATGGTAAACGTCTTCTGTTACGTCGGAATGGTCGATGATAATGAGCCGCATTGACCACGCGAATTTCAATTCGGTCCCACCACTCAAATTTAGCGCCTGGCAAAGACGACATGACTATTTTAATTAACCTGCACCGCTTGCAAATCTCCCTACTCATCGCGCTCGTTACCGGAGCATTGGGTGTCATAGCTTGTTCCGATGCTGAGCCCTCCGATGATCTCAGTGACACCGCATTTAGTACCACCGAGCAGTCCTCCGATGCCGGAGGCCTACCCCACGTCGGCGACATGGATGTAGTGCCCTGGTATGCCTCACCCGATGACAATGACGAGGAAGAATCGTGGGAGTGTATTGATATCAGTGACTCCGACGAATGCAAAGAAACGTATGGCTGCTTGACATATCGAACGCTCAAAATAGATCAGGTGGAGATCGCCGAATCGGATATGAATTGCCGAGATTATCATCGCGAGCACTATGCCAACTGGGCGGACGCGGGAGATGCTGTGGTGGAGTTTTGCGTGACCGGTGCGATGACCGAAGGAGATTCCTTGTTTGGGAGCACCTTTGCTCGGTACAACACCGAAGCAGATGAGTACGAGATTTACATCTTTTGGAATTTACCCTCCTCTCAAGACACGAGCGAGAATGGATTCAGGTCTTGCCACTCCATCCCCGCCGACGAATATCCCGAGGACCGAGAGTTGTGTTTCGAGTGTAGAGGGTCCACTGATCCAGAGGCCGATTGAACTCTCATTCACCCGCTTGTGGTGCCTCCAAGCATCTATCTTCATCGCGACCAACAGACATGACTATTTTGATTGGCGCAGACCAATTTCGAATCCCTCTATTCGTTGCACTCATGGCCGGAGCACTGAGTCTCACGGCTTGTTCCGGCGATGAGGAGGCGGATGGCGAAGATGAGTTATGTGTGGTTGCTGAAGCTCCCGGCGACCATCAGTGGAATAGCGCCGATGCCGACGAATTCGCAGTGCAAATTCACCCGGCTCCGTCAGATCGAGGGGAGCGTCATGCGCTGCTCCTCGACGCCCTGACTGCTCATGGAAAAATGGAGGGAAATTTCGAGCGCTACGACGCCTCCACAGCGCTCGACCATTACCGAACGGTATTGGCGGATATCCACCTACACCGCACGTTCGACGAAGCGACGGAGATCGCCGTCAAAGAATTCGGGCAATACCGCAGAGAGTTGGATCTGACGCAAGGTGGTTGTTTCGACGGCGGTTGAAGAATGACGGTGGGAGAACTTCCAACGGTCGGAATATGGATGCTGCGATCGTGCGCACGAGGTCGACCCACCTCCGTCTATTTGAGGGTCCAAACAACAATTTGAGGGGTGAACGTCTCGTACCATCGGTGGGATGCGGGGATTGGTTTTCGAGAGAATGCAATCTCCGCAATCTGCAACGAAGGCGCCCCGTAAATTGGCTTTTGCGCCGCTGTTTAAGGCGCCTCAAATAGAATGACGTTGGGAGAATCACCAACGGTGGGAATATGGATGCTGCGATCGTGCGCACGAGGTCGACCCACCTCCGTCTATTTGAGGGTCCAAAATACAATTTGAGGGTTGAATTTATCGTCCCTTTGGTGGATTGCGCCGATCCGTGCTCGGAATGTCGGTCGGTTACGCGAACTCGATATCGATCTATCGCAATCCCCCCACGCCACAACGAAGGCACCCCGTAAATTGTATTTCGCGCCGCTGGTTAAGGCGCCTAAAATAGGACGACTTCTTAGAGCAGGTGTCCGCTCTTGTGGCGTTTGGTCTCCAGATATTTAAAATTGTGGGGGGTGGGTGTGGTCTTGATGGGGCGTCGCTCTTCAATGATGACGCCGGCCGACGTGAGACCGTCGACCTTGGCGGGATTGTTGGTCATCAAGACGATGCTCTCAATGCCCAGCAGCCTCAGCATTTCAGCGGAGATATCATAGTTGCGCAGATCGTTGTCGAAGCCCAGATGTTGGTTGGCTTCCACGGTATCGAGCCCGCCGTCTTGCAGGCTGTAGGCTTTGACCTTGTTGGCCAGTCCGATTCCCCGACCCTCCTGACGCATATAGAGAACGATCCCGGCCTCGGTTTCAGCGATCTGCTGCAGCGCGAGGTCGAGTTGGGCACCGCAGTCGCATTTGAGGCTGCCGAAGACGTCTCCGGTCAGGCACTCGCTGTGAATACGGGTCAGGACACTGCTTTTACCTTTCACATCACCGTGGATGATGGCGACATGCTCTTTTTGATCTCGGTTGTTGGTAAAGGCCACGATCTGAAACTGCCCATATTGGCTGGGTAATTCGGCAGTGGCAAAGAGCTCGACGGTGAGGTTCGATGTCTCTTCGACTTCGTCGCCACCGTCATCCGGTGCAACTTTGAGGTTTGATTGCATTGCTTTGGCTCCGTTGTACTCCCCTGGCGTGTGAATCCGCAGATGACGCCGGCATTTATATGGGGTTGCCAACCGGTCGAAATCCGTGATCAAAGCCTCGCCGGGCCGCCAGAAATCCATCATCAGAGCACGAGGCGGGCATCACCTTAGCGCGGCACTTTTCCCTGTCAACTCCGGCCACCAGGGCGGTGGCCGAGGAGGTGGAATTCCCACAGTAGAGTAACGGGCGAGGGAGCAAGAACAATTCCGAGCTCCAGCCGTGGGCCGCCACAGTGCTGGAGCTCGGAAATTATGAAACAATGAAAAGCGAGGGGGGTTATAGTGCCGCCCGGCGACGCCGACGAACATCGGTGCCAAAGCGCTTTTGATAGGCCTGGGCCGCTGCAATGGAAGAGCGGGTGGCATCGGCGACGACGGGAACCACGTCCGTGCGGTGGCCGTTGAGAGCCCCAAAATATACGTGGCGATCCGTGGCGTGGACGACGGCCGGCGGGAAATCGTGTTTGAGCAACAAGAAGTTGAGCATCAATCGACCCACCACACCGGTGCGTTCATCAAAGGGAAAGACTCGCATAAATTCCCAATGGGCGATGGCTGCCTGGCGGATGGGATGCATGGAGGCCAGCTCATCGTGATAGGTGTCGATGAATTTATGAAAGTGATAGGAAATGCTATTGGCCGGCGCTACATCGAGGTGATACACGCCCGGGGAGGTGTCGCGCTGGCGATAGCGTCCCGCTGTTTCACAATCGTCGGGACACAGCCGGGTGTGGATATCGCGCAGCCACTCCAGAGACAATTCATCGCCTCGTTCGGCGCTGTCGTGGATGTAGTCGATGGAATCGCGCATTGCGCGAAGAGAATGCAAAAGGACCCCGTCGCAGTAGTTGCGAGAGGGCATCCCTTTTAAGGCCCGGTCGAGATCGCCGGGGGCGACGACAACGCCTTCCAATGCGTGGTCGTGATACAACCAGGAAAGGGCGAGTCGATCGCGAAATTCAGTGCCGTCTGTATTGACGACGTCGTGATACGTCGATCGTTGATGATCGATTTCAAGATAGGTCAGATTCATGGCGGCCTCCATTGCTCATTGCGGCGGCAAGGTGTTCCCCAACACTCCAGAACGCTCCCGAATGAGCCGGCGGAGTCAACGCATACACGTGACTGACCATATGTTGAATCCAACTGTAACGGGAAATGGAAGTGGTTTCAAAGGAAATTTTTTATGAGCAGTGATCTGGGGTGCCGACGCAGCACTGGAGCTCGAATTTTTGCGCCCCCCGTTGCGCGATGTAACCTTGGAGCACAGGGCATCGTCGTGTAATCCTACGAATCGCTATTAGGCAAACCAACAAAAAAGCGAAGACGTCGGTATATCCACAGTGGTGATCGAATTCCCGTCGATCCGGCGCAGCAGATGCTTGATCTGCCAACCCCATAACAAGAGAAACAATAGTAGTGCTAGCGAGCCGGCAACTTGAGCATAGAAAAGAGGAGCTTCCATGAAGTGGTGGATGGCGGTGATCGTGGTTGTATTGATGATGGCAGCCTCGCCGGCGATGGCGCAGTCCGATGAGGCGCGGATTGAGGGATTGGGCGTTGGACTGGGTGTGGGGACTGGATTGAGTGGTGTTTCACTCAAGAGTCAGCGCGGTGGAGGCACGGCGTTTCAGGGCGTTATCGGCTGTTGGGGAAGCTTTAATAACGAATGCCAGGGCCTGGGAGCGAGCGTTGATCTACTGGTCAATATGCCGGTGCTCACCCAGGATGGCAGTGTTTCGCTGGCCTGGAACGTCGGCGGCGGTGGGGCCGTGGGCGTTCGCGGCGGATCGGATTGGGGCCGGCATCCTCGAGGTCGGGGATATCGCGGCGATAATATGTGGTTGGCCGGACAATTCGTAGCCGGTCTGGAGTTCTTATTTCCCAGTGTGCCCCTCGACGTGGTCGTGGAGTGGCGCCCCTCGCTGTGGATCGTTCCCGGAATCTATTTGGACTTCGCCAATGCGGGATTCCACGTTCGATACTTTTTTCAATAGTCACAGGCGGTGAGATAAGGAAAAACGCCGGGCAATCCGGCGTTTTTTTTTGCGGGTCAGCGCTGTCCGTTGAGAAGCCGTGCGATCCGCCGGCAGGCCGAAAAATAGGCGTTGGCCCCGGTCTCCACGACTACCTTGAGGCCCTTTCGCGGCGCCTCCAAAAGCGCTGTAGCCTGTGGACGGCGGGCGGGCAGATGGGATTTGCCTGCCGGAGCGTCGGCGTCGGGGGGCGATTTGTTTTCATCGTTTTGCTTGCGTATCGACATCATAGTTGAAACGTTAGCCCAGAATTGATGGACGATCAAAGTGTCTCTCCATCGAGATCCCGGGAGTAGATTGGTTTTGTCTGTGGGATGATGGCTGTGATGGAAGAAGCGGTGACGGATGTGTTGAATAGCGAAACCGGTGCGGATGGAATTTGTACGGTGGAGTTGAATCGCCCGGCGGTGATGAATGCCCTCGACGGTGGGTTGGTCGAGGCATTGGGCGAGACCTTTTACGCACTGGAGTACGACGAGGAGGTGCGGGTGGTGATCCTCACTGGCGCCGGGGATAGGGCTTTTTGTGTCGGTGCCGATTTGAAGGAACGAAAGGGAATGAGCCAGGGGGAGGTGCGGCGTCGAATCGACGATTATCGGGTGGTCTTTGATCGGATTGCCAGGTTGTCGAAGCCCGTCATTTGCGGGATCAACGGCTACGCATTCGGTGGCGGACTGGAGCTTGCGATGGCCTGCGATCTGCGGGTGGCGGCACAGCAAACCCAGATGGGCTTGACGGAGCTGAGACTGGGAATTATCCCCGGAGCCGGCGGAACGCAGCGCCTGAGTCGATTGGTCGGAGTGGCCAGGGCGAAGGAGTTGATTTTTACGGGGGCTCGAATCTCGGCCGATTCAGCCGCTGAGATGGGGCTGGTCAATGATGTCGTGGCAGCCGACGAGCTCATCGAGCGCTGTCGGGAATTGGCTGAAGAGATGCTGTTGTCGGCGCCGATTGCTCTGGCGCAGGCGAAGGTGGCGATCGATACGGGCGCCGACGTCGATCTGCAATCGGGGCTCGATCTGGAGTCGGTGGCCTATGCGGTGACGCTGGGGACCGAGGATCGCCTCGAGGGATTGGCGGCGTTCAAAGAAAAGCGAGATCCGAAGTTCAAAGGCAAATGACGGTCCCGTCGACCCCGGTCGATGGATCGAGGTGGTCGACGAGATAATGCAAGGAGTGAGCATGAGCGATGCGGCGGAGTCGGAAGTTGAGCAATTGTCGAAGATAGACCGGGAGGTGGTGGACTACCGCCGGGAAATCGAAAGTGGTGGAAAGCAAAAATACCACGACCGAAATCGCGAGCGCGGGAAGTTTTTTGTGCGCCAGCGGCTGGAGATGCTGTTCGACGACGGATTGGAGGTCGAAGACGGGGCGTTTGCCAATATTCTCAAAGGAGACCTCCCCTCCGACGGGGTGGTCACGGGCGTGGGTGCCATCGGGGGCCGTCGCGTCGCCGTGATCGCCAACGATTCCACGGTCAAGGCCGGCTCCTGGGGCTGGCGTACCGTGGAAAAGATCATTCGAATGCAGGAGACCGCCGAGCGCCTTCGGATTCCCTTGATCTACCTGGTGGACTCCGCCGGGGCGCGCATCACCGACCAATTGGAGATGTTTCCGGGGCGCCGGGGGGCGGGAAAAATTTTCTACAACCAGGTGCGTCTGTCGGGCTATGTACCGCAGGTCTGTCTACTCTTTGGACCTTCGGCGGCCGGCGGTGCCTATATTCCGGCCTTCTGCGACGTGGTGGTCATGGTCGAGGGCAATGCCTCGATGTATCTGGGCTCGCCGCGCATGGCGGAGATGGTCATCGGCGAGAAGGTGACCCTCGAGGAGATGGGCGGAGCGAAGATGCATTGCAAAAAATCGGGCTGTGGTGATGTGCTCGTCGATGACGAGGAGGAGGCCATTGAATTTTGCAAGGACTATTTGTCCTATCTGCCCTCCCATTGCGGCGCCGATGTGCCCCGCACCGAGCCCGCGGCGCCCAAAGAACAAAAGAAGAGCCTCGACGAGCTGATTCCGGCCAATCAAAACCGGGCGTTCAATATGCGCAAGGTGATCGCCCATCTCGTCGACGACTCCCAGTTTTTGGAGATCAAAAAGGAGTTCGCCAAGGAATTACTCACTGGATTTGCCCGCATCGACGGACGTTCGGTGGGGATCGTGGCCAGCCAACCCCGCTGGAAGGGGGGCGTGCTATTCGTCGACTCCGCCGACAAGGGAGCGCGCTTTATCTCGCTGTGTGATGCCTTCGACATTCCCCTGCTGTTTTTGGCCGACGTACCGGGCTTTATGATCGGGACCAAGGTGGAAAAAGAGGGGATTATTCGCCACGGCGCAAAGATGATTTCGGCGGTCAGTAAGGCGACGGTTCCCAAGTTGTCGGTGGTGGTGCGAAAGGCTTACGGGGCCGGGTTGTACGCGATGTGCGGACCGGGCTTTGAGCCCGATGCGACGCTGGCCTTGCCGGAGGCGATGATCGCCGTGATGGGGCCGCAGGCAGCGATCAATGCCGTATATGCCCGAAAAATTCAGGCATTGCCGGAGGAGGAGCGGCCGGCTTATGTCGAGAAAAAGCGCGCCGAGTACGAAGAGGATATCGATATTTATCGACTGGCCAGCGAGTTGATCGTCGATGACGTGGTGACCAAGGGCGATCTGCGCGACGAATTGCGCCGAAGGCTTGCGGTTTACGAGACCAAGGAAAAGGACTGGCCCGACAAAAAACACGGTGTCACGCCGGTGTGATATGAGAATTTGGCGGTCCATACGAGGCAACGGGAGAAATCGATGACGGAGAGCGAGGATATATCGGCGCTGGAAGCAGTGATCGACGAGATCGACGAGTTGATCGTCGACGACGAACTCGAACAGGCCCAAGAGGCCCTCAATGATGCGCTGGAGGAGTATGGAGACGTCGAGGAGTTGTTGCTATTGCGCGCTGAGATCGCGCTCGATGCCGAGGATTACGAGGTCTGTATTGCCGCTGTTGACGATGCTCTAAAACGGGTGGACAGCGACGAAGGGCGCGGGCAATTGCTGGAATTGCGCGGCTATGCGCAGTTTTATCTCGACCGGTTGGAGGCGGCCCGCAGCTCGTTCAACGAGGCGATTCGGACCTCCGGGGCGAGTTGGACGGCACTTTTGGGTCGGGCGATGGTCCACGAGGAATTGCTTTATTTTCGGGCTGTAATGCTCGATCTGGAGCGGGCAATCGCCATGGACGACCAGGAGGCCCAGCCCTTTGCGATTCGCGGAAGCATTTATCTTCGCCGTGGACAGTTGTCGCAGGCGGAGGATGAACTATCCCATGCCCTATCACTCGATCCAGACGACGAGGAGTCGCGGCTGAGCCTGGCCCGCCTGCAGGCGACTTCACAGAAGACTTCGGCTGCCATCGAGACTCTGGAGCCATTGGTTGAAGAGGGACGCGATCCAGAGTTGATGTTGCCAGCTCTTTTGTTGCGAAGTCAGTTGTCGCTGACGCTGGGGAGCACGGAGGCCGCCGAAGAAGATGCGCAGCGGGCCGTGGATTTGGCACCCGACCGCCCGTGGGGTCATCTGCAGTTGGCGGCGAGCCGGTTGACGGCGATGCGCCCCGGAGATGCGATTGCGGCACTCAAAGAGGCGGAGTCGACGGTTGATGACATCCAACAGATTCCCGACGCGTTTGCCCTGCGAGCCTCGGCCTATGATCAACTCGAGAAACCGCAAAAAGCGAAACAAATGCGCGACAAGGCCGAAGGGGCGGCCAGGCTCCCCGGCGTGGTCTACGGCGACTGGCTCAATCCGGCGCGCAACGTCCCGCTCAATCCCAACAAACCGATCGATGTACGGACCTTGATGGAGCAGATTTTTGACGATCCCTCCCAGGCCCCACCGGGTTACGAAAAGGCCCTTCGAGAGGTCATCGACCGGGTTCCATCGATGATCGAGGAGAATCCGGAGGCCAATAAGATAAGGATCCAACTTCCCGAGGTGGAAGGAGCCGAAGAGGCCCCGAATAGTTTGGTCCTCCAGGTCACCAGGCCCAAAGAGCAAGCGGGGAGTCAGGAGTGAGCAAATTGCGAGAAGTACTTCACGAAGATGATGCATTGACGGTGGCCGTAGTCATCGACGACGAGACGGCGCATCTGGTGGTGGAATCAACCCAAGACGGTCCCGATTTGAGCGTCCCCGACGAGGTGGTGGTCGTCGTCGATGGAGCGGGGTGCCCACTGGATATAAAGGGCGAACACGAGGTCTGGGCGACGCTCGTCGAAGAGCTCGATGAGGACCCGAACTCGCTGACGTTGATGGTGCGGGTCTACGAGTTTTTCGAGGGCTGGGATCTATTTGCTGATGACGGTGAATGAGCCGAAAGCTCAATAAGTTCGAAGTGCTCCGATGGAACTGATGATCCGACAGGTCGTATAACGAGTCAGAGGGCATCCCGATGCCCTTTTTTATTTTTTAGATACGCCGGACGATGATGGCCAGGGTCTCGATGCCCTGTTCCGCCCAGCGCCGTTTGTAGTCCATATCGGAACCCAGATCGTAGGTCTCGACGCCCTCCTCGCAGAGTCTATCGATCATATGGAGTTGTGCGAGACTGCCCGGGGAATGACTTCGGTAGTCGTCGTCGAAGCTCATCTGCAGTCCCCGAAACCCTCCGTTGAAGACACCGCCGAAGCAGTAGGCGATATCTTTTCCGTCGAGCGTCAAAAATAGAAAACGCAATGCGTCACGCCGGGCCAAACGTGGTAACATGTCCCGATAGAAGGTCTTCATGGGACCGTCGATGATGCCCGTGTCGGCGCCGGCCTTCCAACTTCTGTGTTCGACCTCCAGGGCCCGGTCGAATAGATCGTCGGCGGCCTCTGAGGGGGAGGCGGAGTCGATATAATCCACTTCGATGCCCGCTTCTTCGCCGCGTCGGCGGGAGCGGCGCAGGTTGGCGCGAAATTTTGAGGAGCGGCGGCTCAAAAAGCCATCAATGCCGCCGTCGAGGCTGGCGACGCGGCGCACCGATGAGGGCCCAAGCCCCAGAGAATAATGGCCGCGAAATCCGCGGATGAGTTCGTGAAAATAGGTCGAATCAGGGCTAATACCCGATAAAAAGAGGATATCCCAATCGACGCAGCTGGTGCGGCATAGATCGATGAATTGACGGGTCAACCCGGCGGGGTTGGGACCGAGAAAGGGACTGGCGAGGGCCCAACTGGCCTCCAGGGGATGGATATAGGTTCCCAGGCTTCGGTCGGAGCCGATACCGAGGGCGATATAGCCCTCGTCGCTTTCATGGGCCCACAGGCGATGGTCTGGCAAAAAGGCACGCCAGGCGGGAAGGATCCAGAACGTGGAGGAGCAAAAATGATCGATGTCCGGCGTCTGACAGACCGCAGCATCGAAATCTTCAGTTCGTTGCTCGAGCTGTTCGACTGTTAGTTTTCGCATAGCGCCACCTCTTGACTTTCGACAACTGCCTCACTAAAGGTAAGGCGTTTCGAAGCCCGCAAAAGCTTCATTTCGTCACACGAGATGAGGGTGAGTCTTCGAGCCGGCTAGTAGCAAGGTGTACCGTATGGATTTTCGCAGGGCAAAGTACATCCTCCCAAACCTATTTACCCTCTCCAGTATTGGGGCCGGGCTGTATAGCATTCACCTGTCGACGACGGCGCAGGGCGTGGCGGATATCACGCTCGCGGCGTGGTTGCTCGTGGTGTCCATGGTTTGTGATGCCCTCGATGGACGGGTGGCGCGGATGACGCGCACGGAAACGGAACTCGGCATTCAGCTCGACAGCCTGGCCGACGCCATCAGCTTCGGTGTGGCGCCGGCATTGTTGCTTTATCACTGGGGGATGACGCAGTGGGGGTTGGCGGGGCTGTTCGTGGCCTTTATCTATGTGGGATGTGCCGTATTGCGCCTGGCCCGGTTCAATGTGTTGGCCGGCAAAGACGTAAAGGCCAAGAAGTATTTTGTGGGCCTCCCGACGCCATTGGCGGCGGGAACGGTGGTGGCCATCGTATTGGCGCACGTGGCCTTTACCGAGATGGCTACGACGGCGGAGGCCTTGAGTGTGGCCGCTGTAACGTTGATGTTGGCGGGATTGATGGTCAGCAATGTGCGGTATCGGACCTTCAAGGACGTCAATCTGCAGGGACGGACCGGACTGGCTGCGGCATGTGTCGTCGCTGCAGCGGCCCTTGGCTCGGTGGTACTAAAGCCCAGTATTACGTTTGTATTGCTGATGGTCGCATACATTATTTTGGGCCTCGGCGGAGGCTTGCTTCATCTCGGGAAGACGCTCTTCGGCGAGGATGAAGAAGAAGATCCTGTATTGGCCGAAGCTACGAGCGACGGCGAGTCCTAAGCGATCGATTGCAACATTTTTCGGGGGCAGGTTGAGGCGCTTTGAACTCTCCTATGCTTGATCTGACCGGGGGGGCATGGAGTACTCTCTACCAGTATCGAAATCGGGTGAATATTGAACGTTGGGATTGGGTGCGACGAGGCCGAAAATGAATGGAAATTGGAATCTATTGCTGGCCAGACGTTGTGCAGTATATCTCCTGGCGGGACTAGTAGCTCTGTCCACCGGATGTGACGACGATTCAGTGGACGAGAATGACGACGCCAATCAGATGACAAACCAGGATCCGAACCAGGATCCGAATCAAGACCCAAACCAGGATCCGAATCAAGACCCAAATCAGGATCCGAATCAAGATCCGAATCAAGACCCAAATCAGGATCCAAATCAGGATCCGAACCAGGATCCGAACCAAGATCCGAATCAGGACGATCCGGAGCCCTTCGTTGTCGACGACCCCTATGAATTGGTGCCGTTTCAAGAGGGCGTAGACAAGGCGAATGGCCATCCCGATATCGAAGACGGTCGTCCGGCCGAGGAGGAAGTCCGGGTCGGTCGGATCGCCGGAGAGGACACCGGATTCAGCGGCATCTGGAGTCATTGTCGCTCCGGTGACTTTCTGATGACGAACTCCGAGATCGAGGTCTGTATTCTGGAGGAGTCGTCGAATCGCTATGAAACCTATACCGGTGGTAAATTAGTCGACGCCCGACGTCACGATCAGCCCCCGGGGGAGGACGTGCTCGATATGGTGATGCCCATGATCGATGTGGGGACGGCGTCGGCGGAGACCGTCGAGGTGGTGCGCGATGGAAGCGATGGCGGAGTCGCCGTGCTGCGAGTGACCGGGCAAGATGTGGATCTGGCTCATCTGACGGGATTGTTGGGAAAACAGCAGTCTTCAGATCTGGGATTGCGAAATCTACTGGGGATTACGGTGGAGACGGAGTACCGGCTCGAGCCGGGAAGTTATGCAGTGGAGATGGTGACCGTGTTGACCTCGCCGGAGGGCAATACCTATCAGCGCCGCGTCGGCGACTGGTTTATGTACGGTGATCGCGCCGTGGGATGGACCCCGGGGGCGGGATTTGGAGTGGCGAATCAAGAGATGCCCTGGATAGCTGGTGTCGGCGAGGGGCACAGTTTTGGTCTGGTCTTTGAAGATACGGCATCGCCGATGGGGCTGACGTCCAATTTCGGCCTTCCCTGGGCCGAGATGCGCATAGAGACCATGAGCATCGGTGATGCAGATGCAGAGGATCCGGGCGTGATGCGTCGATGGATTGCCATCGGTGATGGAACGCTGGATTCAGTGCGACAGGTCGCCCACCAGTTGCGGGGTGAAGAACTTCACGGAGAGCCGGTGACGCTATCGGTGCAAACCGACGGGGGATATCCGGTGGCCGATGCACAAGTGGTGGTGCGAAGGGGCGATGATGATTGGCGAGACTTCGGCATCACCGACGACCAGGGAGAGGTGACCCTGCGGCTTGAATCGGGGCAACATACCATCGAAATCTCGGATTTTGCGGGACCGGTGGAGGTGGAGCAACAAATCGAAGTCGCCGACGAGCACAAGGAAGTGGTGATTCCCGATCAGGCCATTTTGAGCCTCGACATCTCAGAGGCCACTACGGGAAGGGCGATCGCAACGCGCGTGACCTTTGATCACCCGCAGTTGGGGCAGTGGTACGAATATGCTCTCCACGGACAATTGCAGACCGTGGTGCCCGCCGGAGACTTGACGGTGACGGTGACCCGAGGAACAGAGTACGAATACAATCGGCAGACGCTGCAGATCGAGGCGGGAACGCACTACCAAGACGAGTTCGAGTTGGAGCGCAGTGTGGTAACCGATGGTTGGCGAAGCGGGGATTTTCATCAGCATATGGAACCCAGCGCCGACAGTCGGGTCCATGTCAAAAATCGGGTAATGGAAAACGCCACGCAGGGCGTGGAGTTGATGGTGTCCACTGATCACGACGTGGTCACCGATCTGCAACCGGAAATCGAAAAATTGGGTCTGGAAGACGAATTGTCCACCTTGCCCGGAGTCGAGATCTCGCCGGTATATTCCCACTTCAATCTGTATCCAGTGCCCTATGAGCCCCATGAGCGCGGTCGGGGAACGGTGGTGTTGGCACATCGCGAACAGGACTCTCTCCAGGAGCAGCGCATGCCGAGCATCGTCGAGATTGCCCGGTCGTTGCAGACCGATCCAGTGGTCCAGATGAATCATCCGCGCAACAATTCGGGGATGATGAATCACGTCGATTACGATCCGGAGACCGACCCGGCAGACGTGACACACGAAGATTTCGTCTACGACATTGATGCCATCGAGATCATCAATCGCTACGGCGACGTCTGCAAGATAGTGGCCGATTGGAGCGGGCTTCTCAATTCGGGGCATCGAGTTACGGGACTCGGCAATTCCGATACCCACGGTGTGGATGCCGAGGCTGGGACGCCGAGAAATTATATGCGGATGGACGTCGGCCCAGGCGATATCGACGCCAATCTCACACGGCAGGCGCTTCGAGAAGGGCGCGTCACCGTGTCATCGCAGGCCTTTGTGGACTTTGGAGACGGCACCATCCCCGGCGACGAGGTGGAAGCCGACGCCAACGGCTCGGTGGCGTTTAACGTACGGGTGCAGACGCCGGGCTGGGCACAGGCGGAATCGCTTTTCGTCATCGTCAACGGCTCGGTGGTCGATATGAGGGCCCGCACTGCAGCGGATGGTGCAGACTATGATTTTGACGAAACCATCGAGTTGCAAATCGATGAGGACTCCTGGGTGGTTTTTTGGGCCGATGGGCCTCGGCCGAACGCTCCGGTGCCGCGGACCAAGCAGGTCATTGGATTCACCAATCCGGTGTATGTGAAGACCGGCTCCGGCCAGTGGCAGCCGCCGGGGCCACGGTCCCTTGATCTCGACGTCATCAATACGGGATATTGCAGCGACTAAATCGAGTCGCCCCAATGATCTCAAGATTGGTGGGCGTCGAAGCTCCTTTCTTTATGATGATGAGTCGATATTGATGCTGGATAAGCTACGGGCGCGCATTGACGATGCATTGATAGCACCGGTTCGGCCCGAGGTCTGGAAGCGAATCCAGGCGATGGATGCCGGCCAAAACGAGTTTGGCTATGATCCCTTTGGCTTCAATCCAGAGTCGTTGAAGTATATTATTCCCCTCGCCGTTTCGCTGTATCGGCACTACTTCAGGGTCGACACCTACAATATCGAGTCGATTCCCGATCGCGGAAGAGTACTGCTGGTCTCCAATCATACCGGTCAGGTTCCGCTGGACGGAATGATGATCGCCACCGGAGCCTTGGTGGAGAAAAAGCCGCCCCGGATGGCTCGAAGCATGATGGAGCGGTGGGTGCCGTCGATTCCGTTTATCTCCACCATATTTGCTCGCTGTGGACAGGTGGTGGGAACCAGAGAGAACGCGCGGATTTTGCTGGACCGAGAGGGATGTATCTTGGTCTTTCCGGAAGGGGCGCGAGGGGTCAATAAGACCTATGATCGGGCCTATGAACTGGAGCGATTCGGATACGGATTTATGCGCCTTGCGCTGGAGACCGACACGCCGATCGTCCCGGTCGGTGTGGTGGGAGCCGAAGAGCAGATGCCCTCTTTATACGACGTCAAACCGCTCGCCAAATTATTGGGCATGCCGGCGTTTCCCATTACCCCTACCTGGCCCCTTCTGGGTCCGCTGGGAGCGATGCCACTGCCGGTGAAATACCGCATCTATTTCGGTGAGCCCATGCAGTTTGAGGGCGACTCCGACGACGAAGACCGGGTGATCGGGGTACAGGTCGAAAAGGTTCGGGAGGCGATTCGAGGATTGTTGCAACGTGGTCTCGAGGAGCGTGAAGGAGTCTTCTTTTGACGAAACGATCGCGGCGGGGTCGAAAACAGCGAGTGGTCATCACCGGCATCGGGGGCAATCTGGGGCGTGCGGTCGCCCGCCGCCTTCATCGCCATTACGATGTCATCGGCATCGACCGGCGCACCGTGCGGCATATGCCCAAAGATATTGAGATCGAGCAGGTCGATATTCGGCGTCGGCGGGTGGAAGATGTCTTTCGCCGCGAAGATATCGACGCCGTGGTCCATCTCAATATCATGCACGACCCACGCACCCGCCAGGAGGAGCATCATCAATTCAATATCGTGGGCACTCAGAAGATCTTTCGGCTATGCGCTGAGCATCGCGTTCAAAAGGTGGTGGTCTTATCGAGTGCTAACGTCTATGGACCGGATCCGCGAAACGATCAATTTTTAAGTGAAGAAGCAGCCTTGATGGGGGGCCAGAAATTCGAGGCGATCCGAGATCTCATCGCTCTCGATATGTTCTGCAACACCTTCTTCTGGCGTCATCCCGAGATCGAGACCGTGATCCTGCGCCCGGTTCATATCGTGGGCCGGGTCAACAACGCTCCCAGCAAATACCTGCGCTTGGAAAATCCACCGACGATCTTGGGGTTTGATCCAATGGTGCAATTGATTCATGTGGAGGATGTGGTCACCTCCATTGAGCGGGCGTTGACGCCGGGGATTCGAGGGGTGTTCAACGTGGCGGGGCCGTCGCCGGTGCCCCTGTCATTTATCTTGGATGAGCTGGGTCGCAAGCCCCGTCCGTTGCCGGAGCCGATGTTGAAATCGATGCTGAAAACGGCGTGGACCCTCAAACTCAGCGATTGGCCGGTACCGGAGCTCGATCATATCAAATACGTATGCATGGTCGATGATTCGTTGGTGCGTTCAAAATTGGGGTTTGAACACCGATGTGATCTGTCGGCCATCTTGCGAGAAGTGGAGAAGGGACCCTATTCCCGGTGATTTGTAGGTGATCGCCGGTTGCTATTTTGGAACAATAAATTGACGCGGGGAAGTTGGATCTTTCGTTATAGGCAGTGACTTTCGAAAGCGACGAGGTGTGAATTGTGTGGAAGATTCCGGTTTCGTAGCCGGAATCGTGGAGGACGCTGTCCATAGCTGGTCGTGTGGTGTGCGTCGAATATGTAATGACGACCGCAATTAATTGCTGTGTAGAACCCACTGAAGAGGATGAACGATGGATATCAACAAGGATGTATACACGACCTTCGAGGCCGCTGATATTTGTAATGCCAACGTCACGTCGATCAAAAATTGGATCGATCAGGGAGAATTAAAGGCCTTTCGCACTCCCGGCGGACATTATCGGATCGAACGGATAGTGCTCGATGATTTTCTAAATCGCCACGGCATGCCCAATCCCTTCTCGCAGCGAGAACAAGCTCGAATATTGCTAATCCATCAAGAGCCGGAGAGGATCGGCGAGTTGGAAGAGGAGTTCGGAGAGCAATTCGAATATGACGCCACCGATGATGCAGTGGATGCGGTGTTGAAGATCGGTCAGTGGAGGCCCGATGCAGCCGTGGTGGTCGATGGAGTCCAAGAGTTGGATGTAGTGGGACTGTGTAGCCGGGTGCGGGAGCACGCCGATCTTCGCCCCGTACATCTGATCGTGGTCCATCGAAAAGAAGAGGAGTTGGAAGTAGCACTCCAAGAAGCAGGGGCCGATTTCACGGTGCGACAAGACACCGGAACGGCGGGAATCATCGAGGCCGTACGGCGAGTATTGTTGTAGCGACAAAAATCCCCTGCCGATGATTTCGGCAGGGGATAGGGCAACGATAAAAGCCCGGTGTGCACCACCATCAGATTCTTCTGGCTTTGACGGTGATGGCGTCGCCGGCGAGGCTGTCGTCGAGAATCTCGAAGCCGGCGCGTTCGATGCGCCGATGGAGTTCATCGCGAGAAAACCAGTGAAACTGGGTGGGGAATTCGGCAACCCGTTTCAGGAGTCGGCGAAATAGCCCCTTGCCGAGGATGAAGGTGCCGATCACACAGATCCCGTCCGGTTCAAGGACTCGTGCAAAGTTGCGCAATCCCTCGTCGATATCGTTCATCAAATGAAGGGAACCGGCGCAGTGGACGCGGTTGAAGGCGCCGCGGCGCACGGGGATACGGGTGGCGTCGCCGCGCAGCAAAAAGACCTTGTTGTCCAGGTTTTCCTGGCGAATATTTCGGCGGGCATTCTCCAGCATCGGCCAGGACAGGTCCATTCCGACCACCAGGGGTAAATCGGGAGTGGTAGCCGGCGTTTCGGCAAGCCCGATGCGTTGGGCGAAATAGCGGGTGAAGTTGGCGGTGCCGCAGCCGACGTCCAGCAGTCGGATATCGCCGTCGAAATCCAAGAAGTCGGCGGCCAGTCGATACTCGTCGCGCATGCTCCGAGAGCTGACGATGCTGGTCAGCTTGGGGCGCATAAACTCCTCATAAAGTTGGGTATACAGGCGGCTCTCCATGACTTTTTGGCTCATCGATCGGCTCGCCGGGGCTGGAGGGGCGAGATCGGCGATGCCGTTTTGGAGGTTGAATTGGCGTTGGCAGGCCTGGCAGGTCAACGTGGAGGCGCCGACATCAAAGCGATCGTGGCCACAGGCGGGACAGCGCAGGGTATCGACGAAGCGCTGTTGCAGCCGTGCCTTGTCGGCTTTGCGGGCGCGGATCTTGGTGGGCCGAGGCTGAGGCGAGGAGGTTCCGGCGACCCCGGCGCCGCCGGCGCTGGCGCCCAT
>SKPJ01000340.1 GCA_007119595.1 Myxococcales bacterium | reverse complement strand
CAGCATCCAGCGTTACCTGAACCTCATTCATCCGCTCCTCGACGATCTGGTCCATGGCGTTAAAAAATGCGTCCAGCCGCTCCGTGATCTGAGGGATGCGGCGGCGCGATTCGGCAACCTCCCTCGCCCGCGCCCGCTCTGCCCCGGTGAGACGACCCGATTGCATCTCCACCAACTCGGCGCGCTCGGCCTGCAGTTGCTGAATCTCACGACGCAATCCCCGCTGGCGAATCAGCTCTTCATCACGCGCCCCAAAGGCCCGGCGGGTTCGATCGAGTTGCCGGGACAGTCGTTGTCGTTCGTCTTCCAAAGAGCGGATCTCGCCATGCAGTTGTTGGCGTACTTCGGCGACGTACTCCTGCTCTTGTGGGGTCAATCGATCGGACTCTCGTCGCACGTATTCGGCAATTCCACCGAGCGTTTCCTCCAGTCCCTCAATGGCGAACGCCACCTCGTCGATGTCGCGGCGAAGCACTCTGAATTGTTCGGCGATCCGTTGATCGCGCTGTTCGAGTTCTTCCTGCGTGCGCGGCGCCGAGGACTCTTGGCGGCGAAGAGCGTCGAGTCTCTCTTCGATTCCCTCCAGTCGTTGTCGATCCGTCGTCCCCAAAAAGGGGCGAACCTGTCGCAATTCCCAGTCCAAAAACCGATCCTGAACATCAACCAGACGGGCCTCCAATTCGATCCCCTGCGTCCATCCCTGCGACAGATTGGGAAACGCTTCAATGCTCGACCCCATCTCGATGGCCATCTCCAGTTCATCGATCGCGGCGTAGACCTCATCGATATCTTCCTGGGTCATCATGCCGTCGGTTATCAACTGACGGGATGCCTCCACCAGCTCCTCGTCATCGACCCACTCCGTAACTTTTTCGGGAAGAAAGTCGGGGCGCAATCCCCGCAACTCATCGTGGACCAACCCCACGAAGAACTCGTCCAACTCCTGGTGTTCATGGATAAAATCCTGCAATTCGTTGCGCACCGGTGTAAAGGTCTCGACCACATCGCCAAACCACCGCCGGGCATCGTCGTACTCCCCGAGCCGCATCGACAGATCGGCCATCAAGCTTTTGGCCTCCGGCACAAAGCGCGGATCGGGCTCGGAGATCAACAAAATATCCAGGTTTCGAATCGCCGACCGATAATTGCCCTTCGCCACCAGAGCCCAGGTCAGCTCATAGAGGGCGCGACTAAAATGGGTCGAGGTGCGCGGCAACTGCAGGTAATGATCGATCGCATTTTCATACTCCTCACGCTCGTAGGCCAATCGTCCAAGTGCGACCAGCGACAATTCCACCACCTCCCGATCGACCGCCGACTGTGGCGGGCGTCTCGACAGGGCATCGAAGATCTCTTCGGCCTCCGCCAGTTCACCGGCGCCGGCCATCGTGACCCCCTCGAAATATTGGGCGACAAAGGTGTATTCCTCATCTACGGCGGCCCGCTGAAACCAGGGTCTCGCCGAGCGCATCCGGCCCTCCTGATACAGCGTCTTTCCCCGCGTATAATGGATGGCGGCGCTTACATTTTCCAAGGCATCGAGCCTGTCATACAAGTCGTCGACCCCGCCATAATCACCGATATCTCCTGCGAGCTCGAGCAATTTGACGATCGACTCCTGATAAAAGGGACCAGCTCCCTTGTCGACCACCCGACGAAAATAGGTCCTGGCGGCCCGGAAATTTCGCATCCCGTAAAGGGAATCTCCCAGCAGGTACAGGGCCTCGCGATAACTGTCGAATCGCTCCGGGTTGGCCGTATCGATAACCGCCACGAACATAATGGCTGCCCGCTGATAGTCCTCGAGTATATAGGCCACTTTCGCCTCGTTGAAGCGGGTTTCCAGACGAAAACGAGACTCCAGCGTCGCTGGCACCAGATAGGTCTCCTCCAGAACCCTTACTTCGTGGGCCAATGTGTCCACCGACTCTCTGGGAGGGGGATCGGCCTGAACAAGGGGGGCGACCAATAGCAGAGCCATACCGACCGTGATGGCCGCCATCCATCGACCCCGATTGTGTGGCTTATCGCCCATTGCTCTCGACCTGGACTCGTGAGGAGTTCGACATCGACCAGTGCAGTGCATCGTCAATCGACGGAAGGAATCTCTTCGCCGTCGATCTCACCTTCTACATCTTCGATGTCCAGTTCCACCGTACTTACATGGCACATACCATCGGGGCGCTCTTCATGTGCAGTCAGCGTGTTTCCGCCCTTGTACGACTGCACCGTCACCAGAGTGGTACGTCCCTCCTCAGCGGTAAATTGGCAGGAAAACCGAAGGTCGAATTCGTATCCCTCGGCATATGAGAAGACACCGTAACTGCTACCGCGCAGCCCCAGCGTTACGGAAACCGTATGGGTCCCCGGTGTCAGGGCACCGCTGAAGACCTCCACCTCGTCGCTGAAGGCCTCGGTGTCCAATGAACTAAAGACCTGATTGCCGTCGACGCTGAAGATGGCACGCTCGATATTGTATCGACTTCCCAGATCATCTTCGAAGGTGATGATGGCCCGGCTTCCCGCAAGATTCTCTGCCAGCACTGTTTCTCGAAGCAATGCGATGCGACTTTTAGAGCGAAAGACTCGTTCTTTGAGATCATCGATCTGGGTCTCCAGCTCCCGCACCCTCAGATCGTAGACCTCCTCGCCGGTTTGGCCCTCCGGGATTTCCATCCCCACCACCCGACCGGTATCCATCCGAGGCTGCAGTGACTCTTCGGTGCCGGGATAGTCCGTATCAAGCGGCGCACCACCGGGCCCGACAACAGTCTCTTGTTCTTCTTCTGCGGCGCGTTCCTCCTCGTCCTCCTGGGAGAGATCTTCCCCAGTGTCGTCGTCGGCCGAAGATGGCTCAGTTGTCGCCCCTTCGTCTTGCTGCTCATCAGCCACCGCATCATCGGCTTCGGAGTCCTCCGCAGGACCACTGTCGTCCTCCTGTAATGCTTCGTCGGCACTGGCCTCTTCGGGCGGCTGCGCATCCTCCCCGTCTTGAGCTACTCCCGTGACGGGCAAGATCCATAGACCCAATACCACTGCCAACCAACCGGGCAAAACTGGCCGTTGCATAATTATTGTCCTCATCATCGATTGTGGACGCGTAGTTGCGTGTGCAACCCCCACTAACGACCGCGGGAAATTGAACTCACCGTACCCGGGAAGCGTACTTCACCTATGATTCAATCTCAAGCTGCCCCCCCCTTATTCCAGACCGCTTAGCCGCTGCCAAATACGAGTTCCAGACCGATCATCGAAATTGTACACCCCCTGGTGGAAAATCAACTCCATAACCCCTAACGTGGCGCCCTGATCCGGTCTTCGCCTCCTTATTTATCGTTGATTTTTTCCCAGGAGTACAACCCGCATGGACAATCGAGACTACGCCCGCGTACTCAAAGAGATTGCCGCGTTGATGCAGATCAAAGGTGGCAATCAATTCCGTATTCGGGCCTTCGAAAACGCCGCCCGGACCATTGAGACACAGACGGAATCGCTGGAAGCGATCATCGATCGCGGCGAACTCACCGACCTGTCGGGCATCGGAAAGGGCATTGCCCGGGAATTGCAACAGATGCGCCAACAGGGAAGCTGTGATCTCCATCGCGAACTCCTGGCTGAACTCGATCCCGGATTATTGACTCTGATGAAAATCCAGGGCCTGGGTCCCAAACGTATCAAAGCAATTTATGATGAATTGGGGATCGCCGATCCGGAATCGCTCCGCCAGGCCGCAGAGACACATCAAATCCAGCAGCTCTCCGGCTTTGGCAAAAAGACCGAAGAAAAGATCGTCTCCGAGCTCGATCGACTGGCCCGCAACCAGGGCCGAATCCCCCTACCTCGGGCGCAGAGTATCGCCGGCTCATTGCGGGACCAACTCCGGGAGTTGGACTCCGTCGACTCCATCGAAATTGCCGGGTCACTGCGACGTGGACGAGAGACCATCGGTGACATCGATCTATTGGTCGCCACCGAAGACTCGGAACCGGTTCATCAGGCCTTTCGATCCCTGGTGGAGGTCGAAGAAGTCTTGCTCAGCGGCGACACGAAGACCTCGGTTCGACTCCACAACGGAATTCAGGTCGACCTTCGCACCGTTGAGCCCGAGATATTCGGAAGTGCTCTCCACTATTTTACGGGGAGTAAAGAGCATCACGTCGCCCTTCGCACCCGGGCCAAGCGCCAGGGCCTGAAGATCAGTGAATACGGCGTCTTCGGCGAGGACGAATCCACGCCGCTGGCGTCCCGAAGCGAACAACAGCTCTTCGACTGTCTGGGACTCGACTATATTCCTCCAGAGCTTCGCGAGGGTACGGACGAGATCGAGCGCGCCGCCAACGCAAGATTACCCCGACTCGTGGAACCCGGCGATATCCGCGGCGACCTCCACATGCACACCACCGAAACGGACGGCCGAGCCACCATCGAAGAGATGGCCCACACCGCCATTGAGCGGGGCTATGAGTTCATCGCCATCACCGATCATTCCCAGGCCGTGCGGGTCGCCAATGGAATGAATGCCCAGCGCTTGGGCGAACAAATCAAAGCGATTCGACGCATCGACGATGCCTGCGATGAGCTGCAAATCCTCGCCGGAATTGAGGTCGACATCCTCAAAGACGGCTCCCTCGATATGGACCACCAGTTACTGGCGGAATGCGACTGGGTGGTGGCCAGTGTGCACAGCCATTTTGGACTCTCCGCCGAGGCCATGACCGAGCGCCTGGTACGAGCCATCGAATCGGGGCTCGTCTGTGCACTGGGCCACCCCACAGGGCGCATCCTGGGCGGACGCGACGGATATTCCTACGACTTCCAGACCGTCTTCGACTGCGCCGCAAAGCATGATGTGGCCCTCGAGATCAACGGAAGCACAGGGCGCCTCGATCTCAATGCCGAACTCGCCGCATACGCCCATCAACGGGGCGCCCGCTTGGTGATCGGCTCCGATGCCCACTCCTGCCGGGGCCTCGATGACATCCACTTTGGCATTCAGCAGGCCCGTCGCGCCGGCCTCGAAGCGGAATCGATCCTCAACTGCCTCAGTGCCGACCGCCTACTAAAAACCCTAAAAGAGACCAGGACTTGACACTTCCAGACACCATCGTCGATGAAATTGACAGTCAGCGTCGCACCCACTGGATACTGCTCGCACTCTCATAGACTTCCTCTCTCCCCGGGCCCCCCCATGAGTACCCCCTCGGCCAACCGTGGCCGCGCCGAACCGGACGCCCTCGTCGCCCTTGTCCCCGTGGCCTGGCAACGAGACCAGGTCGATATTCTCAGCGACGTCCACCCCGATATCTGGGGTGAACCCCTGCGGCGCATCGACGCGCCGGCAGCGCAGGCCCGATTCCGCATCGGCGACTGCGATGAGCCCGTCGCCCTATACGTCGACGAAGCGCTCCCCGAACTCACAGAGATGGTGGCCACGGCCAAGCAGCCCTTTCACTCCAGTGAAATCATCCAACTGGAGAATCATGGCGCAATATGGCGACTCGTTTTGCCCGGTGTCTCCACCGACCCCATCGTCCGCTCCACCGCTT
>SKPJ01000529.1 GCA_007119595.1 Myxococcales bacterium | reverse complement strand
GATCGTCGGCGCCGATGGGATAGTCGAAGTACTCCGCTGATGTACCAGCGGTGGAGGGAAGCCAATCTCCGATGGGATTGTGGTTTCCATCGAGGGGGCGAATTCGCACTCCCAACGTGGTGGTGTCGGGTACGGTGGCCACCACGTCGATGGCATCCACCAGGGTGGTGGGAATGCCGCTGTCGAAGGTATAACGCCAGATTCCTCGAGGCGAAGTAAAGTTGAAGGCCGACGAGCCGGTAAAGTCGGAGTAGGTGTAGTGGCCGCGATCGCCGACCAGGAAGGTCTCGGTCAGTTCCTCTTCTCCTACCCCGGTGCCGGGATCGATTTTAAAGACGTATCGCGATCCCATGCCCAGGTGCCAGGCCATGCCATTATTGCCGAAGCCGATGCCACGCATGTCGCGGTGATTATCACCGACTTGCGGTAGCCAGTTACCGTTGTCGTCCCGCAGTGCCGGGATAAATGCCCAGGTGCTATTCGAGAAATCATCTTCGTCCACATCGAGGCGCAAGAGATAGCCGTTATCTCTTCCGGTGGCCCAGATATCTCCGGTGGCGGGCTCGACGCCGACCGCGGTGGTCCGCCATCCCTGACCGCATTGCTCCTGGTCATTGACGATGGGGCAGTCCAGCCAGACATCGGACGTTGTGCCCATCGGTGGTAAGGCGTTGCTATAGGTATCGGGGACGAAAAAACGGGTCACTTTCTCGGTGGCCGGATCGAAGACCGCGAGGCCGCCACCGATGGTATTGTGGTTTGTTCCCCAACCGGGCTCGGAGCATCCCATCCAGATGCGATCTTCGGCGTCGACGGCGATACCGTAGACGGCGCAATTAAAGCCGGTGTAGTAGCGGTCCCACTCACCGGTTTGAGGATTGAAGCGCGGCAGTCCCTCGCCGCTCCACAGTACCGAGGCGTAGACATAGCCCTGGGAGTCGGCGACCAACCCGTAGATATCACCGGCGTTGGCGGTTTCTCCCGTCGGTTGCTGTACACCGTCAGCGTCGGGGGCGTAGGTCGGAATATTGTCGGGACGAATCGTATCGCCGATATCGCTGAAGTCGCCGGGATTGATCCGCTGGATGGCTCCGCCGCCATCGGAATAGCCAATCCAGACATCGCCGAACGCGTCGACGGCTACAGCCCGGGAGGTAGAGTAGGTCTGTCCGGTGTTATTGGCATGTTCACTCATATTCATGCTGAAGACCACGCAGCCGTCAGCCAGTGGGTCAGCCTCGGAGTTGACGACCGTAATGTCGCCATTGGCGTCCACCCCGGAGGTCGGTTGATTGGGGTCACAATCGTTTTCATTCCACAATATCTTGGTCAAACGTCCGTCACTTCGACCGGTAACCCATACGTTGCCATCGAGATCGACGGCGGTTCGGCTGGGGTTGTATCCCACCCAATAGCGCGCTTCTTCTTCGCCGGTTTCGGTATTGACCTTGCTGACCGTGGTACCTGTGGTGCTCATTCCCCCTTCCGGTTGGGCTCCCGAGGAGTTGGCCGCCCATAGATAACTGGGAAAAGTCGAATCCTGGGAAAGCGTTACGCCATCTTTGCCGGAGGTATTATCGGGGTCGTCTCCGTCGATATACTCCAGACCTTCATCGAGATCTCCTCCAGAGGTAGGTTCGGTTTCGTAGGTATAGCAGGGACCTTCACATTCACCGCAGGCGTTTCTCAAATCGTCGTCGACGATACCGTTGCAGTTGTTGTCCTTTCCGTCGCAGACTTCGGGCTGGGGCTCAACGCCGCCTTCACAGCTTCCCCACTCGCCGTCCTCACAGGTCTGAACGCCTTGCTCGCACTCGCCGACGTTGCTTCCGCAGGGTCGGGTTTCGCCGTCGGTACATCCGGAACAACCCTCGTCTACGATGCCGCTGCAATTGTTGTCGAGCCCATTGCCGAGTCCATCGGGGCCGCATTGCTCGGGCGTCGGCAGGACGTAGCCCTCGCAGGGGCCCCAGGTCTCCCCCTGACAGTGTTGGACGCCCATCTCGCAAACGCCGATCCCAGCCGCTTCGTGGGGGCCGGGATAGCAGGGCTGTGACGCCGCATCGCAGGGACATCCTTCGTCGCCACTTCGGCCGCTGCAGGTATTGTCGAGCCCGTCGCCACAGGTGTGTTCCTCGTCTACCTCTCCGCAGCCGCCGCAGTCGTTGCGCGAGCTACCGTCGGGACAGGGGATTTCAAAATAGCCGTCTTCGAAGGGATCGCAGTCCGGATCGCCGGGGGGGCAGGCCGAATCGCAACCCTCGTCGATGATGCCGCTGCAGGTATTGTCGAGTCCATTGCCACAGATTTCCTCGCTCTCCGGGAGCACCTGCCCCTCGCAGGGCCCCCACGTGCCATCGGGGCGGCAGTCGCGGACGCCGGCGCGGCACTCCCCGACCCCCAGGGTGTCGGAGGGGCCGGTATAGCAGGGCTGTTGCTGACGGGCATACTCCTCGCCATCTTCTGGGATCTCACAAGAGCAGCGATCACCGAGCACACCGGAGTCACCATCGGCACAGAAGATATTTTCATCGGCTGGTTCACCGGAAAAGCCCTCCACACACTCACCGAATTCGTTGATGAACCCGTCGCATTCTTCCGGAGGGTCGACAGGCGAGCAGTCGCCGTCGTCCGGGATGTATTCACCCTGGCACTCGTCGGCCCACTCACCGTTGATACATTCCTGAAAGCCGGGGATGCACTGGGAATTCGGGGGTAGCTCGGTGGGGTCGATGGTGTCGGAACACAACTTGAATTGGCCCGGTTTACAGGGGCAATCGGCGTCGGTGACGGGATTGCAACTGGGCTCGTCCTCTTGCCCGTCATTGTCCTGGCCGTCGTTGTCCGGACCAATATTGTCATCGGGTTCGTCGATATTCGCCTGCTCCGTGTCGGAGTCCCCGGTATCGGCGGTGCCCTGATTTTGACCGTCGTTGACGGTGGTCGTTCCACCGGTATCGGAACTGCATCCGGCAGCAATAAACAAAACGGTCAGCAACACCGCTGCGAGCCACTGCACTTGTTTGAAAATCATCGGACACTCTCCATCTATATTGGGACCCAGATTCAACAGGGGCTGAAAAATTCGATGTTGCGGCCAATCGATCACAAGTGGCATTCGGGGAATCCACCTCAAATCGTCATTGTCGCTCATGGTAGAGGCACGGTGTGAGGTTGTAAAACCAGTACATGCCCCGAGGGCTGAATTATACCCCATGCCCCGGACGAGCCTTTGACGTCGAGACAGACCGAACCCCGGTTCCAACTGTTGGGAACAAGTGGTGGTCGGTGGTTGTTGACGTGCCGACCCGACGAAAAGAGTGGACCGCCGGCACCGGTCCTTGAAAGTCGGGGACCTTTCTATGTAGAGTCCAGCCGCCGCATCGATCTCGAAAAATGCTGCGCAATGTCGACCACCCCGGTTCGTGGTGAGTGAATGTGTTGTATCGAGATACCTCTTGGCGAGGTGTAATCGATGATCACAACGAAAGTTTTTCGTCAACGAACGTGACAGCGGCTAAGAAATAGGGTAGGCGCTACGCGAAACTAGAGCAGTGCCGTTTTGTACTTTACGATAACCGAGTAGGACCATGATCAAGGATCTAAACAAACTCCGAAACATCGGCATTTCCGCCCACATCGACTCCGGCAAGACGACGCTGACGGAGCGAATCCTCTTCTATACCGGTAAGATTCACGCCATTCACGACGTCAAAGGAAAAGACGGTGTCGGCGCGAAGATGGACCACATGGAGCTGGAGCGGGAAAAGGGTATCACCATCCAGTCCGCCGCGACCTACTCCACCTGGGGTGATTACGCGATCAATATCATTGATACGCCGGGTCACGTCGATTTTACCATCGAGGTCGAGCGTGCGCTTCGCGTTCTCGATGGGGGAATCCTGGGCTTGTGCTCCGTCTCCGGTGTGCAATCGCAGTCGATCACCGTCGATCGGCAACTTCGGCGCTACGAAGTCCCCAATATCGCGTTCATCAACAAATGCGACCGGGCCGGTGCCGATCCCTTCAACGTCACCGAGGAGTTGCGTGAAGAGCTCAAGCATAACGCGGTGATGATGCAGATCCCGATCGGTCTGGAGGACCGCCACGAAGGATCTGTGGATCTGATGACGCGAACCGCCTATTACTTCGACGGCGACAATGGTGAAATCGTCCGAGAAGAGGAGTGTCCCGAAGAGCTCGTCGATCAGATGGAAAAATATCGCGAAAAGCTGGTGGAAGCGGTCGCCGATCTCGATGACGAGATCGCCATGGCCTACCTGGAAGGCGAGGAGGTCACCGCTGAAATGTTGGAACCGGTGATCCGACGGCTTACTTTGGAGCGAGAGATGACCCCGGTCTTCGTGGGTTCAGCGCTCAAGAATAAGGGAGTTCAGCCTCTGCTCGATGCGGTGGTGAAGTATTTGCCCTGTCCGCTGGAGATGGAGTACGAAGCCCTGGAGCGGGAGGACGAAGAGCAAACCGTTGAACTCTTCCCGGACGCCGAAAAGCCGCTGGTGATGCTCTCCTTTAAATTGGAGGATGGCCGATACGGTCAGCTCACGTATTGCCGGATTTATCAGGGAACTCTCGAAAAGGGCCAGGACATCTACAACATGACCTCCGACGCCAAGCACAAGGTCGGAAGGCTGGTGCGGATGCACTCCGATGAGATGCATGAGATCGAGAAGGCCGAGGCCGGTGATATCGTCGCCCTATTTGGCATCGATTGCTACTCTGGCGATACCTTCACGGACGGTGAAATCGAGGTGACGATGACCTCGATGTTCGTGCCGGACCCGGTGATCACCTTTGCGGTGGAGCCAAAGAGTACTGAGGATTATCAAAACTTTTCCAAGGCGCTCAATCGTTTCTCCAAAGAAGATCCCACCTTTCAGGTCTCGCGCGACAAGGAGAGTAACGAGACCATCATCGGGGGAATGGGCGAGCTGCATCTGCAGGTGTATATCGAGCGGATTCGCCGGGAGTACGATGCGGAAATCAACGTCGGCGCTCCCCAGGTGGCCTACCGCGAGACGATCACCAAGCGCACAGAGTTCGATCATACGCTCAAAAAGCAGACCGGTGGTTCCGGGCAATACGCCCGCGTCGTCGGCTATATCGAACCCACCGAGCCAGGTGAGGAGGAGTACGAATTCCTCAATGAGATCCGCGGTGGTGTCATCCCCCGTGATTTCCAACCCGCCTGTGATAAGGGGTTTAAGGACGCTATGCAGGAAGGCCAACTCATCGGCTTTCCCATCGTCAATGTTCGGGCCTGCATCAACGACGGAGACAATCACGCCGTCGACTCCTCGGATATGGCGTTTCGCATCGCCTCGCGACAGGCTTTCAAGGATGCCTATAAAAAGGCAGATCCCGTGATCCTGGAGCCGATCATGAAGGTCGAGGTCGAGTGTCCCGAAGAGTTTTCGGGGTCTGTCCTCGGCGGAATCAATCGGCGCCGGGGAATGATCACCGGCTCGAAAACTCGCCAGGGATATGCCATCATCGCCGCTGAAGTACCGCTCAGTGAGATGTTCGGCTACTCCAACTCACTGCGTTCTTCCACTCAGGGTAAGGCTGAATTCACAATGGAATTCGAGAAATACAGCCCCGTCCCCGCGCAGGTGCAGGAAGCTCTGATTGAGGAAAAAGAGCGCGAAGAGGCCAATAGCTGAAAAGCACTCCGTTAGCTAACGGTAGCTAGGAGGCGGTGCAGCCCGGGGCGCAGAGCCTTGGCGCACCGCCTTCGTTGTCTGTGATCGGCGGCTGAACGCACCATCTCTTGGTCGTCCCTTACTTGAAGTAGTGATACTACACCTGCACTCGGGTCGACCTGAGATCTGGCACGTTCATCTCGCCGGTGCCGCATTTCAGTTAAATGACGAAGCGTTTAAAGGAGAGTAGAGGTTGGATGATGAAGGTGCGATAGACCCGTCGCAACCAATGATGATGGGGCGAAATTTCTGGGCCGCAGGCTGTCGTCGAGGCGAGAAGTGGGGCCAGCGATGACATTATTGTTATTATTCGCTGGGCTCGCCCTTGGCGTTTCCTTTATGTGCTCCATCTTGGAGTCCGTACTTCTCAGCGTCACTCCCTCCTTTATCGCCGCCAGACAGGCTGATGACGACCCGATTGGGGATCGGCTTCGCGATCTAAAAGACGATATCGATCGCTCCCTGGCGGCGATTCTCAGCGTCAACACAATCGCCAATACGGCGGGAGCCGTCGGCGTTGGTGCCCAGGCACAGCGGTTATGGGGCGATGCCTACGTGGCTGTCGCCTCCGGCGTGTTGACCCTGGGGATCCTCTTTCTTGCCGAGATCATTCCCAAAACCGTGGGGGCAACGCATTGGCGATTTCTGGCTGCCGGGATGGCCCGTATTCTGCCCGTGTTGACGATCATGGTCTATCCACTGGTCATCGCTGCCGAGGCCCTTATGGATGCTCTCTCTCCGGAGGAAGCTCCGCCCCAGTTGAGCCGCGCCGAAATGACGGCCATGACGGAATTGGGCTACGAGGAGGGCATCGTCGAGCGCGGGGAGTCACACCTTTTGCAAAATGTGCTTCGCTTCGGCGACCTGCGGGTGCGCGACATCATGACCCCTCGCACTGTGCTCCACGCCGCCGATGAAGCCATGACGGTGCGCGAGTATTTTGACGCTCATCCCAACCCCGTCTTTTCCCGGATCCCCGTATTTCGGGATCGCACCGACAATATTACCGGCTATGTGCTCAAGAGCGATCTGCTGTTGGAGATGGCTCGGGACCGATTTTCAACGGAATTGGAAGAAGCGCGCCGTGAGATCCATTTTGTGCCCGAACATCAGTCGGTACGTGAGTTGTTCGAGCTTTTGTTGACCAAGCAACAGCATATCGCAATGGTGGTCGACGAATACGGTGGAATCGCCGGTGTGGCGACCATGGAAGACGTGGTGGAGACCCTGCTGGGGCTCGAGATCGTCGACGAATCGGATGTGGAGCAGGATATGCGAGAGTTGGCGCGAAAACAGTGGCTCAAGCGGGCGCGCAGGATGGGGATTGCACCCGAGGAATTCGAGGCGCCCACCGACGATGGATTGAGCCCATCTTCCAACGCCGCTTTCGAGGAACCCGACGAGCCTGAAGAAGACCCCGACAAATGACTGGTACTCAAAACCGGTAGCCCGCCGAGACCATGGTGAACATTCCCGTGCTTTCTTCGTCGGATTCTCCAACAGCGCCACCGAGAAACGAGGGGCCATTGGTGAGAAATTGAGACTGGAATGTGCCATCGATGGTGAAGTTGTCGAATTGGAGTCCGATGCCGGCGCGCCAGCGCATGTCTCCAGATCGCACACTTAGCCGCACGTCGTCGCGTTCGATATCTTCATCATCTTCGATCTCCTCGACATCGATCTCGGTGACACTACGGCTGAGATTGAAGTGATATTGCATCCCCGTTCGAAAATAGAGCCACTCCGTGAGCTCTACGTCGGCTGCCAGGTGGATGCCCGGAATGGCGAGGGTTCTCAATACCACGAGATCCTTGGATTCGTCGGTATTCGGATCAAGTGACTGGCGAGAAAGCCCGAATACGCCGTAGGCGGCGATGGTGCTTGCACCAAGGTGGTAGGACGGGCCGACGCCGATCATGGCACTTGTCTGCGCGGAGCGCGCCGTGCGTTCCTCTATATCGTCTTCATCCTGTGCGTCGTCGGCGATATCAAACTCCGTGAATTCCGCCGTAGAGCGATAGAGATCGCCCAGAATGCCGATCTCCACGTCTTCATCGACCGGGATGTAGGTCCGCAGTGACAGTCCGCCCAAGAAATAGCTGGCGTTGAGTATATCTTCGTCGGCGAAAATCCCGCCGGAACCTATCTGAAGGCTTCCACTGGCGTCGACGCGCACCTCACCGAGGTACGAATAGCCGACCGTCAGCCCGCCGAATGCCTGGCCATCACCGCTCTGAATATTCTCCAGATCGGTCTCTACGACGCCCCCGTGCCCGGCGCTGATTCGGGCCCCCAAAAGCCCATCTCCGGCCTCGATGCTCCCGACCAAATCAGCAACGGTAAAGGGAGCACTCAGATCCGTCGTTGCCAATTGATCGTCGGGCTGCAGGCCCTCGTTGAGCTCGTCGAGCCGGCGCCCGAAGATATCGTCGGACTGCTCCAGATTGCGGTGGCGAAGATCGTGGGGAAAGGTCTGCTGAAAGGTCAATACGTCTCCCCGCGAGATTCCAATGCCGAGGGCCTTCGATTCGTCGCCGAATAACGCCAGACCGCTGCCGGTACCGTCGCCCATGCCGTAATCGAAGCTGACCAGGTTGGTGTATTCCGCTCCCAGTTGGGGGAATATGAAGACATCATTTTTGTCGAGCACCAGGCGGTTTTCGGCCAGGCTCGCCTTGCGAGAGCTCTCGGCTTCCGGTAGCGCAGTGACGGCGATGATGCCGATGGAGCCGACTGCAAGTAAAAGGTGAGAGAGTGCAATTGGGACGGGCTTCATGGCGATGGCTCCTGCTTGATTCCATACATGATTTTCTCATCACATTATTGAGTTGCGTGCTCGACTGTATATCACTTGAATCATCACGTTGCAGTTTTATCCCGCAGCTTTGAAAGGTGTTCATGGAAAAGACGACCATAGGACTGGTCTCCGATACCCACGGCAGCCTGGATCCGGAATTGATCGAGGTATTTCAAGACGCCGATCATATCATCCACGCCGGCGATATCGGCGATCCCGAGATCTTGGATAAATTGGAGGCCGTGGCGCCGACCACGGCGGTCCGTGGCAATATCGACGGTGGGGAACTGCGGTTTCAGCCACTGGAAGTGGTCGTCGAGATCGCCGGAAAGCGAATCGCCGTGCTCCATATCGCCGGTTCACCAAAACGTCCTCGCAAGGCCGCCAGAGAATTATTGGCCCGAGAGCGGCCGGATGTCATCGTCGTCGGCCACAGTCATATACCGGTGGTGGGAAAGGTGGGCTCAACTCTGTGGATCAACCCCGGTGCCGCCGGCCGTCATGGATTTCACGACGTGCGCTGCGCCGCACTGCTGCACGTGATGCCCGACGGGGAGCTGAAGATGGACCGCGTTATCCTGGGCCCCCGCAGTATGCAGCATGAGTCGTAGTCATCGCGTAGACCGTCCATCACGGCTGTCCCACTCCCTCTTGATTACTCGCAGCCTGGGAGCGATCAAAGAGTACTGATTCGTCGATTTCGCCTTCGTGGTGGGCGATGGAAATGGCGCCCAATGCATCACTCCAGACATTGACCATGGTGCGCGTCATATCCAGCGGTCGATCCACGGCCCACAACAGGGCGATCAACTCCAGGGGAAGTCCGATGGCCTCGAAGATGATCACCATCATCACCAGACCGGCGTGAGGAATCCCGGCGGCGCCGATGCTCACGGCGAGGGCGAGAAATACGACAATGGCCTGCGTGCCCAGCGTCAGCGCGAAGTCCGGACTGGCCGCGGCGTACATCTGGGCGATAAAGAGTACGGCCACGCACTCATAGAGCGCCGTGCCGTCCATATTGAGCGTTGCTCCCAGCGGTAGAACAAAGCCACCGACCCGGTTGTTGACGCCCACCCGTTCCTCGGTTTGCTCAAGCGTAATGCCCAGGGTCCCGGCGCTCGACGCACTCGAGAAAGCAGTGACCAGTGTCGCCGCCATGGTGTGCATCACCAGATAGGGATTGCGCCGCGTCAGCACCCACATCAAAAGGGGCAGGGTGATCAAGAAATGAATCGCCAAGGCACCGGCCACGGTCGCCGCATATCCCGCCACTCCCCACAATACGTCGACGCCCGTCGTGGCCAATAAACGGGCGATCAGCGCGGCGATTCCCACCGGCGCGAGGGCGATGACGAAGAGCGTCATCTTCAGCATCACCTCAAAGATGGCGTTGAAGAAGTTGTAGATCGTATCCCGGTGATCTCCGCCGACTAGAAGTGTAAAAATCGCAAAGATCAGCGAGAAAAAGATCAGCGGCAACAACTCAAAATTGGCCGCCGCCTCCACCACATTCGGTGGAACGATGGACAACACCATCTCCCAGACGCCCGACGGATCCGGCATCTCCACGTCGTCGAGCGCCATCGGAAGCTCCACGCGCTCACCGGGGCGAAAGAGATTCACCAAAAGCAGCCCCGTGGAAATAGCTAGAAAGCTGGTTGTGACGTACCAGGCGGCGGCCCGCGTTCCGATGCGGCGCAGCCGCCTAAAGTCCTTCATCTGCGTGACACCACAGATCAGCGATGCCACCACCAGTGGAATCACCACCATCCGCAACAGGGCCAGAAAGAGCTCTGCCAGCCCATGTGCCGCCGCTCCCCCCGCGGTTTGTCGAAACAACTCCTGGAGTTCGGCTCGAATCGCCTGCGATTCGGTGACCAATTGCTCCTGGGTGTAGTCGGGACCCAGGATATTCTCCCGGGCCTGCTCCACCAGCAATGCGTAGTGAGCTTCGTGGAGATACATCCCCCACAGAACTCCGGCGATCATGCCGAAGAGAATCCACCAGTGGAGCTTAATGCCTCGAATAAATGAGAATATCTTCTTCATAGGCGCTCATACTACGTCATCTCAGCGCGCCTTCCACCTCTTTTCGATGATGTGATCGACAGAGTATTTGCCCGGCCCGGTGAAGATGAGCATCAAATAGGCGGTTCCGAAGAAGAGGGCCAATTCGCGATCGCCGAAGGGATCTCCGGAATGAGCGACGAAAGCGGCAATAAACATCGTGATGAGCAGTGGAACGGCCACCGCTCGCGTCGTCAACCCCAGCGCCAACAACCCGGCACAAAAGACCTCGGCAAAGACCACCAATGTGGCCGCCATCTCGCCGGGCATGTGCATAAATCCGTCCATGCCCTCCACGCGCTCGGAGAAATTGGTCAGTTTCCCCCAACCGTGGGCGTATAACATTGCCAGGCCCGCCCACAGTCGCATGGCCAACAGGCCGACATCGGTGAGTGTGTCTTCGTGCTTATTTCTAAAATCTAGCAACTTCTCCATGGCCGAAATTTCCTTTTGTACCAGTCTTTAGGGGGGTAACGGTTTTGCGGGTATTGATGGTGTGTTGTCGCGATCGCGACGATACCTTGCACACTGAGTGCCGTCTGACTATGCTCCGTCTGTCTTGTTAGTGGTCACTTACTTAAGCTTTCCGGAGGAGAATAATGGGCAAGGTCAACGAGAAGATGCGACAACTCGTCGAGGAGTTGCGCGAAAAGCGCGAAGACGTCAAGAAAATGGGCGGCGAAAAACGGGTCAAACGCCAGCATGACCGCGACAAAATGGATGTGCGCCAGCGGATCGATTACCTCTTCGACGAGGAGTCATTTACCGAATTTGGCCAGCACGCCTATTTTCACTCCAACGGAAAGCCGGTGCCCATGGACGAGGTTCGCACTCCCGCCGACGGGGTGGTCACCGGTTTTGGGAAAATCAATGGTCGAATCGCCGTGTGCGCGGCCTACGATTTTACGGTGCTCGGCGGCTCCATCGGCGACATCAGTGAGGCGAAGGTCACGCGGGCCAGAGAATTTGCGCTCAAAAATCGAGTACCCATGATCTGGCTCATCGACTCCGCCGGAGCTCGGGTGCACGGAGGATCGGGGATCGACGGAGACCAAATATCTTTATTTGCCGACTCGGGCTATCTATTCCGCGAGCAAGTCACGATGAGCGGTGTGGTTCCCCAGGTGGCGGCGATGGTCGGACCGGGAGCGGCGGGTACGGCTTATATTCCAGGTCTCGCCGATTATGTACCGATGGTCACGGGGACCAGTTCAATGGCCCTCGGCGGGCCTCCGTTGGTCAAAGCCGCCGTCGGCGAAGACGTCGACGAACAGGAACTCGGCGGGGCCAAGGTCCACAACAAACATTCCGGAGTGGCGGACCAGATCTTCGACAGCGATGAGGAGTGTCTGGACTCCATCCGGGAGTATTTGAGCTATTTTCCACAAAATTGCACTGAGGGCCCGCCGGGCATCAAAGAGGACTTCGTCGAGGACCCGGAGCGCGACGAGGGAGGCGAGGTGCGCGAAACGCTGCTCGACGTTTTGCCCGAGGGAAAGCGGCGGGCCTACGATATGCACAAAATCGTGGAGAGTATCGTCGACGAGGGTGAATTCTTCGAGATGAAGCCCAAATTCGCCCGCAATCTCATCACCGCCTTTGCCCGCATCGGTGGGCGGCCGGTGGGTCTGGTGGCCAATAACCCCAAATTCTGGGGCGGAGTACTAAACAACGACGCCGCCGACAAGGCGGCGCGCTTCGTCAATCTCTGCGACAGCTTCAATATCCCTCTGGTATTTTTGCAGGACGTGCCGGGCTTTATGATCGGCAGCAAGGTCGAAAAAGAGGGGATCATTCGCCACGGTGCAAAGATGCTCTTCGAGGTGGCCCGGGCGACCGTGCCGAAGATTACGGTGATCGTGCGAAAGGCATACGGCGCCGGCTATTATGTGATGTGTGGCAAGGCCTACGAGCCGGACCTGCTCGTCGCCTGGCCCACCGCCGAAATCAGCGTGATGGGAGCGGAGGGCATGGTCTCCATTTTCGCCCGCAAGATGCTGGAGGGCAATCCCGACGCCGACCAGGTCAAACAGCAACTCGTCGACGCCATCGAGCCCTATATCGATATCTACAAAGTGGCCGGCCGCGGGCTCATCGACGAGGTTATCGACCCGCGGGAGACCCGGGACTACATCATGGCTGGTCTGGAGTTGTCCAAACACAAAACGGTGGAACGACCGTTCCGAAAAAGCGGTGTCCGGCCGGTCTGAGAAGCTGAGTTTTTCCTCCAGAGATAGTGAATGGGTGCGACACCGGGGGAGCTCGGTGTCGTACTTTTATTCGTCCAGGATTCGGTCGAGGACCGATTGAAGAATATCGATATCCTCGTAGTAGATCTCGATTTTTCCCTTTCCCTGGCGGTCCTTGAGTTTGACCTTCGTGCCGAGGCTGTGCTGGAGGCGCTCCGTGAGGTCTCGGACCAGGGCGTCGTCGCGGTAGCGCGATTTTTTCGGCTTCTTTGATGTTTTGGATTTGGATTCACCGGACTGCAGGGCGCGGATCTCGTCTTCCGTTTTGCGCACCGACCAGGAGTGGTCGATGATCTGTTCCGCCAGCCGACGGGCGTCTCGGTCGTCGAGGGGCACCAGTGCCCGGGCGTGGCCCGAGGTAATATGACCGGCGGCGAGGTGGTCGAGGATGTCGTCGTGAAGCTCCAGAAGGCGAACCGAATTCGCCAGTGCAGGCCTGGATTTACCGATTCGTTTGGCCAACTCGGCCTGGCTGGCACCTGTGTCATCCAATAATTTTCGATACGCCGCCGCTTCTTCGACGGGATTTAGATCCTCGCGCTGGATATTCTCGATAAGCGCCAGGGTATAGGCCTCGGTGTTGCTGACGTTTCGAATGACCGCCGGGACTTTGTCGAGTTCGGCGAGACGGCAGGCGCGCAGCCGTCGCTCGCCGGCGATCAACTCGTAGCGTCCCTGTCGCTCGCGGACGACCAGGGGCTGGATCAAACCGCTCTCCCGAATGCTGTCGGCCAACTCCTTTAGGCTCGATTCGTCGAATTGGCTTCGCGGTTGGCGGCGGGCGAAATCGATGCGATCGATTTCCAATTGCACGTAGCGACGGCGCTTTTCAGAATCGCCGTCGTTTTTGGGGATCAGCGCGCCCAGTCCCTTTCCAAGGGCCCGGCGCCGCTTCGGTGAGTCGTCGTCGAAGTGGGCCATCGAAAATCCTAGAAGGTGTTAAATCAGGCCGACGCAGGCAGGTCGTGGTGGCCGTTTCGTTTCAGAAACTCGCGGGCGAAATCCCGGTAGGATCGAGCGCCCCGTGACGATTTGGCGTACTCCGTAATGGGCATGCCATAGGAAGGGGCCTCGCCGAGCCGCACGTTGCGGGGGATGATGGTCTCGAAGACCAATTCGCCGAAGTGGGTCGATACTTCGCTCGCCACTTGTTCGCTCAGGTTGGTGCGCCCGTCGTACATGGTGAGCAAAATGCCCTCCAGACTGAGCGCCGGATTGAGGTGCTCGTGGATGAGCTCGATGGTCTGCAATAGATGGCCGAGCCCTTCCAGGGCGTAATACTCGGTCTGAATGGGGACCAGTACAGTATTGGCCGCCGCCAGTCCATTGAGAGTCAGCAATCCCAGAGAAGGGGGGCAGTCCAAAATGACGTAGTCATAGCTGTCATCGGCTTCGTTGTTATCCGAGCCTTCGCGACCGTCATCGCCATCGCCTCCAAACGAGGCCAGGGCACGGCGGAGTCGAAATTCTCGCCGTGGATGGTCGACGAGTTCGATTTCGGCGCCCGCCAGGTCGGTGGTGCTCGGCACCAGGTCGAGTCCCGCGGTGCCGGTGTCTACGCGCAGATCACCGACCGGCACATCTTCTACCAGGGCGTCATAGATTGAGTGCTCACATTCGTGACGGTCGACACCGAGCCCGCTGGTGGCATTTCCCTGTGGATCGAGGTCGATAAGCAGCACTCGAAAGCCCTCCGTCGCCAGACAAGCCGCCATATTCACAGACGTGGTCGTCTTTCCCACACCACCTTTTTGATTTGCTACGGCTACGACTTTTTTCTGCACGGCGGAACCTCGGATAGTGGCGACTTCATCGTTCTGGACTGCCCGGTTTCGGTTGTACTCAGATCAGATACCGCCAGAACAACGCGAGCCATGATGGATCGGCCCCTATCAAAGTTCAAGACCGGCGACAAATCCGGATGTGATTGGTCTCCGCCGGCACGTAGTGGAGCCGATGAGCCATCGCTGGCGTCCCAAAGACGCAACCGACTGACGTCCCGAAATATCGTATTGTCCCGGATCGTTTTCTCCGAGAGAGATGATTGCGATCCACCGACGTGATCGATGGCCCACAGTCTTGACGCCGTCCCCGATATCTGTTTTAACGGTGAGCCCCGCGGCGCTGAATTTTGCCGCCGCAGCCGAAATATCGGAGCGTAGCGCAGTATGGTAGCGCACTTGCATGGGGTGCAAGGGGTCGCCGGTTCAAATCCGGCCGCTCCGACTCAACAAAAAACCCGCTAATCTTCCACAGGTTAGCGGGTTTTTTCGTTTTAGATCGGATACCAATCAAAGGCGTGGTGACCGTGTTTCTGAGACTAGCAGATCTGATCGATGGGGAGGGGCGACGAGAGGGTTTGGGCGAGCTGTGCCGGCGGTTCTGCGCCGATGACGGAACACCCTATGATCGCGTTGTGGTGGTAGGCACCTCCGGATCGGGGAAGAGTACCTTGGCGGCGGCCCTGGCCCACGAATTCGGCTTTGAATATGTAGAACTCGACGCACTGCACTGGCTTCCCGGTTGGGAGATGAGGTCCATCGAGGAGTTCCGCCGGATTGTCCAGAAGGCCGTGATTTGCGATCGGTGGGTCGCCGACGGCAATTACGGAAAAGTCCGTGATATCGTCTGGCGCCGCGCGCAGGCGGTGATCTGGCTCGACTTTCCATTTCCTGTCGTGATGCCACGCATTATCTCAAGATCCATCCGGCGGGCGGCGACGCGTCGCGAGCTGTGGAACGGATGTTACGAGACCTTTCGTCAGTCTTTTATGTCTCAAAATTCCGTCATCTTGTGGGCTGCCAAGAGCTGGTGGAGGCGACGCGAACGCTATCCCGAAATCCTTACCAGACCGCGCTACAGCCACCTCGACGTATTTCGCGTCACCGATCCGGGATTTGGTGAGGATGAGCCCCGACCCGGCTGAGTCTTTCGCTAAGAATATAGAAATCCGGAGCACAGACATCCGGCCCGGCAAAAGGACGGGGGCTCGCAACGCAGGGCAGAAGGGTGCGATGGCCTCCCGACAGCAGAACACTCTGCGATGCCCCTGAGTCCACAATATCTCTGAATGTCTCTGCGTTGCACGATTTTACCTTCCCCCGTGGTTGACCCAAGCACCAATAGGCCAGTAAGTGGCGGGGTACTCGACGACGCAGTATGGAGGAGCGGAAGGTCATACTACATCGATCATCCATCCCTCTCGACAACTGCCAGATATTCCCGAGGAAATCCCAGAAGAATACGGTCAAGATTACCAAGAAGTACACGCGGTAATCGATCTTTCTCCAAGAGCGTCAGCTGCCCTGTCACGCCGAGTGATCGAAGCCCTCCTGAAGGATGAGTGCGGGCGAAATGAAGTCTCCTTGCATGCTCAAATCAAAGCACTTTTCAACGATCCGACATGCGACATTCCCACAGAGCTACTTGAAAACATCGATGTCATCCGAAATACAGGAAATTTTGCCGCTCACAAGCAGACAGATGCGGTGACAGGTGAACTCCTAGACGTCACGAGTGACGAAGCGTCATTTCCTCCTCGAGCCATCACCGACGCCTGCTGGCGATGCAAAAAGGACCGATGCCGAGCGTCGATAGAAATTGGAGCGGCACCGAAAGGAGACGGAGCAGCGCCGATCTTGCGAGATGGTGGAATTGTCGGCGTGATTGGAGCGACGGCGGTAGGAGAGTAATTGGATGGCGAGCCGTCGACGTCGGTTTGCGATTGATGGCCTGAAACGGCGTAAAAATTGCTCCGCCGTACGGCTTTCATTACGGTTCGCAAAGAGTCCATTTCACTTCTGGGCAAGCCTCTCAAACTCAATGAACCAGGAGATCACAATGACGAACCGGACGTTTTCGACGATTCTAGCGACTGTGGCCCTGGCCTTTGTGGTTGCGGGCGGACTCTCCTGCGGTTCCGATAAGGTGGGTGACAACGACTGGGAACTGGACGAGGCCAATGAAGGCGACAAAGACGCCGGGGAACGGGACGAGGCCGGTGAAGGCCACAACGGCGCAGCGGGCTGTGAATTCGATCGGGAGTGCCCCGACGGAATGTATTGCTACGGCCCTACGCAATGCGGCGCCACCTGGAGTTGCCAGGAGGGTTTCCCGCCCTGCAGTGCGGCCCCACCATCCAAGGGCTGTAGCTGTGACGGGGAGGTCGTCTCGCTCGCCGCGGGGTGTCCTCCACGTCACGCCTGGAAGTTTGTGCAGATACGTCTGTTCACCGGTTTTAGCGACGAATTGTGGGGGGAACCATGTGATGCGGATCTGCAGTTTCCCTTCACGGTCTCGCTCGCTTTCACGGTCGACGGTTTCGGCTCCGATGTCGCCGGGCAACAGGTTCGGATTCGATTTGAGAACCCGTCCATCCACGCCGGGACAGGGGAGTTCGATGCATCGGTTGCCGCCGATGGGTCCCTCGATTTTGGCGCCAGCTTCGACTACGAGGAACACACCGAGGTTGCGTTGTTATTCTGGTGGGATCGCGACGGCGACGGCGAGTGCTCCGACGAGGATCTGGTGTGGCGGGGAATTCCCTATCTCGAAGACGGCGAGATAGACCTGGAGACCCTTGAGGGATTCGAGGGAGAGGCGACGGTCGACGTTCGCCATCTGAGCGAGGAGCAGGGTTTCGAGGAAGGCGCGGGCTGCGAGCGCTGGAATTCGCTAGACTAATCGGAAGCAGGGAGGGGGTATAGGTGATCTGAGACTCCTCAACGGACGGCGAGTTGATTGGTCAATGGGTAGCTGCTTCGCATCGATTCACCGAGGCCAACGGGGCCTTATTCGCTTATTTGACTGGTGATCTGTCCCTCGATCCGGTTCAGGACTACAAACTGCGACATTTGATGGGATAAAATAATAAGGGCAGTGATGTATTACTACGCCGTGAGCAGAAGTTGAGTGAAGCGTCTGCGCGCCGAGAGCACGTCGAAGCGGCGTTGCGGCTCGCTCGACGATGCTACATCGCATCGCCTCGTCGCCGCGCCTTGTCCG
>SKPJ01000149.1 GCA_007119595.1 Myxococcales bacterium | reverse complement strand
GTGTGAATACCACACCCGTATTGGAATCTTGATCGACACCGCCGGCGACGATTCGTTCCTCGTCGACATCAATTCCCCATAACTCGCCGTTGAAGGCCTCCGAGCCTTCGGCGGCCAACTCAACGATATGGAAATCGAAGCTGTCATCACTCCACTTGGGAAGAAAGACCATCGGAGGCTGCGAGATGGTACTGCCCGCCCCGTAGATCCCATCGTCAAAGCTGGCGAGACTGGTGATCTGAACGCCGAAGGAGCCGACGTCGTCGTCATCTCCGTCGTCCCAGAAGCCATAACCGGTATCCCATTCTTCATCATCGCCGTCGCGATAAACGAGGCCCACACCGGTCTGGGAAACGGCGACGGCTCGACCGTTTTCGGCGCGTCGAAAGGCGCCCACGTCGAAGTTAAAGTCGATCGTGCTGCCCCGATCCCAGACACTGGTCAGTTCTCCGGAGTCGGAGAGGCTGACGACTCGTGTGGGCTCCGCGAATTTACCGCCCAGATATAATAGGCCGTCGCTGCTTCGCGAGATATCGTTGACCCGTGCGGACTCCACTAACCCCGGTTGATCCGTCGTCGGACTGTCCCAGGTGGCTCCACCGTCGTCGGTGACGTAAAACCCCTGGTCGCCGGAGGCCGTCGTTCCACAGCCGACGAAGCAGTTCGTTGCATCGTCACAATACAACGCGTCGGTTCGATGACCGACACAGGGATGAGTATGCAGCGTCCACTCACCGCTTAGGTCGCCGTCGTTTTGGTCCTGGTTCGAGACGTCGTCTTGGTTGTTTCCATCGCCGTCGTTGTTCTGATCTTGGTGATTTTCTCGCTCCTGTTCTTCTTCCTCCTCCTCTTGCTCCTCCGACTCCTCTTGTTCCTCTTGATTGGACTGGCTTTCCTGCTCAGCCTGGTTCTCCGCTGTCGAATCATCGTCATCCTCGGCATCTACGATACATCCCATCGCGGTGGTGGACGCAAAAGCTATCGTCAGCAGCACTGTCATGGCTCGGCGCATTGAGTTCTCCAAGACTGTTGGTTTGTGAGATCAACCATCTCATAGAATGAAGATGTGTGGAATGTTCAATGCTCCGGAGCGAAAATATTCTTGGCTGGTGCACCGCCTGACTTGCGGAGGTGCGGGATGTTGAAGGGCATGACGTCGAACGCTGAATGCTTCAGTGCTCAGGAGAGTCGGCGACGCTTGTTGGTCCGTGTGGCAAGTAAAAGGAGGGCGAGGGCAAAGAGGCCCCATTCGGTCGGACTCTGCGCCGTCGTCTGACAAAGCGGCCCATTTACGAGGGGATCGTCTTCCGCCTGGTTGTCTCCGGCGTCGCTGCGTCGGGGCCCCGAATGTCCCGTGTCGTCGAATCCCGCGTCATGAAAGCCGGTGTCCTGTTCGGGAACGAAAATCTCGTCCTCTATTGGGTCTGGATCCGGCTGCGAATCGGGCTGTGGGTCTGGTTCGGGAAGGGGATCGAGTCGGGTCAATCGGATCGCATCGACGGCAATATGCTGGTTCGATGCCACGTCGAAGTCGTAGTTATCGTAGACCGCGACCCATTGGTCTGTACCGGCGGCAAACTCGAACTCTCCGAGTACATGCCACGGGCCGGAATGGGAGGTGGGATCGGCGATGACTTCGCTGATCGTTTGGTCGTGGCGGATATTATAGCGCACGCTGTCGAAGACGGAGTGCTGCGAAGGGGAAGAATACTCCACCAGATAGTTGCCATCTACTTCCAATTCGATATTCCAGCGCGCCCAATTGGACGGTTCGTTTGCCCGAAAGGCGTTCGTCCACCAGTAGCCGCCGTCGATTCCACCGCTGTCAACGCGGCGCCAGAAGTCGTCGGACCCGAATTTTTGAAAGCAGGGATCGCGGTGATGAATTTGCCCGCCATCGGCCGGCAACAATTGCCCGCAGCCGCCCAGATCCGGCGAGCCCGGTTGGTCTTGAAACCACGGGGTCTGCTGGTTGGCGCCGGCCACCGACAACTCGATGTGGAGATGGTCGTGATGGGGGTGAGAGCCACTATAGGGCCCGCTCCTGGGCCAATGATCGGCATACCACCTCCAGCTATCCCAGATGATCGCCTGAATGCCGATCTCCTCGGCATTGAGGATTAGCCAATTGCCGATCGGATCACCGGCGGTATTGTCGGCCTCTCCATTGATGGTGGGAATCATCAGATCCAGTGCCCGGCCCGTACCGTGCACGGATAGAAGTCCCGTATTTCCGATCTCGGAGCAGCGATAGATCCCGATACTGCTGATCTGCGGCCATTCTTCGAGGAGCCAGTCGCGCAGAACCAATGCACCCGAGGTGGCTTCGCCTTTGCAATTTGCCCCGCCGTTCCATGGCCCGGCGCCGGTATATTCGACGTCGCTCTCCTCGCCGGCTTCCTCCACCTCCGGAGGGATCTGCCAGGGCCCTGGGACATTCGCCTCCAGCGATCGGCTATCGAAGGGCTCATCGCCTCGGGGCTCGATATCCTCGGCACAGCTAGCGACAAGCACCAATAGAGCAACAAGTGCAACGGAAGTTGTGTGGAATGCGGTGCAAGAAGGGTTCGCGATACTTATATCTAAACTCGCAATCATTGAGAGCCTCAATCCATGTGCAAATAGACAATATCTCAACTGTACAAGAACAACCCGGGGTGGTGAAATTGTGACGATTTGTAGGCGGGTTTATTCAGGGGAAACGCGGGGAAGCGATATTAGCGGTCCGACAAATGAATCCTTTCGGTGATTCGGCGGCCCTGAACGACGATCTCTTTGCCGTCTGCACTCGACGATACACTGGCATCGCCTCGTTTCGACGGCTTCTCAGCCCAGGACTATTGGGTCGCTGCGCTCCCGGCACCTCGTCGCCCAGTCCTCGCCGAATCATTCGAAAAACTTATTTGTCGAACCACTAGGACGTTATTGGACACCAGGGGTATCGATCTTGGTTTGTCATCTCATTTCGTTTTCGCTACCTCAGTTTCATTCGGTTTGTCCAATCGCACTCTTTGCCCGGAAATGAGAGAGAACAATGACATCCAGATGCGTCCTTCGACTTGTAGTCGCATCCATTTCCATCGTCCTCATCGCTTCGTCGGGATGCAGCTCCGAGAACGGAGCTCATGATGGTAATAGTGCTGACTTCGAGGTCAGCGAGGTGGACGACGTCGGAGGCATAGGCGTGGGCGATGCTGGTGATGAAAGCGACGCTGGCGACGCCGATGGCATACACGTGGGCGATGAAAACGACGCCGATGGCATAGACGTGGGCGATGCTGGCGACGTGGGCGACAGCGAACTCACTCCAGCGGAGTCGTGCCACGCAATCTGTGATAGACTCGATGGCTGTGACGCCGGCCTTGAAGACTGCGCGTCATTCTGTCTGACAACCATCGAACAATGGGGGACCGACCCCATCGCATCCTTCCGAACCTGTTTCCTCGACGACCACGACTGCTGGGAGTTGCAGCAGAGCAACAATCCACCACAGATGTGCTACGAGGAGTTGGATTTACCGGAGGAGCGCGAGGCCCGGTGCGACGAATTCGTAGAACTGGCGGAGAATTGTGCAGCCGACTCTTTTGCCGTGCAGTCGTTGTCTGACCAATGTCGAATGACGGGGCGGACGCGAGACGAAGCAGACTGGGCGGAAACGGAGCAATGCATCTTCGACGGCTCCCCGCCTTGCGCGGAAGCGCTGGACTGCCTCAACGAGGTATTCGAACCGGATCCGAAACTATAACGATACTCCACGCCGAAGGTGGGTGAGATGAAATAGAGATACCAGCGGTGTCGATGGCACAAGCCCCGTATGTATGGGTGCTGATCCGTGTTACGGTGATCCCTGTTTTTTGCCCTGCGACCGGATGATGACGAGATGAGCGCCACACCCACATTCGACGCTCCGTCGCACCAGATGCGCCTATTGGAGGTGGGGCGTTGCCGACGCTGTGCAGAACGGGTCTCCCGGGCGTTGATTTTACGCGGAGAGGTGTGTCCACATTGTGAATCGAAGCTCTCGAAGCCCTCGGCAGATGTGCTCGACCGGCTGCAGACGCGCCAGATTCAATGGCGTGTGATCGGATACGGCCTGGTCGCAGTGACGAGTTTTGTTTCCGGGCTGGTTCCCTTGTTGCAATCTGTGGTCCAGGTGGCGGCGCTATTTATTCTCCACGTCATCGTGTTGCGCCGGGGGCTTGTATGGCTGTCGCCGGGACGGCGGATCTTCGCCCGACTGAATATGAAGCTCTTTGCCGCTCTGGTGGCCGTTGCTGCACTTTTTATCAATGTGGCAATCGCTCCCTTTCTCGGTATCAGCGCCTTCGTTTTGGCCGCTGTGGGTCCACTATTGACCGCGATCTACGTCGAGGGCGGGTTGGTGATTCTTCGCCACTCGCTGCGACGCGAATCACGTGGCCAGGGGCTCCATGTGGTGGAGTGGGCGCTGCCGGCGGGACTTTTGGTCGCATTATTGGCCGTGTTGGGAGCCTCAGTGGCCATGGTGGCGACGGTGCTACATCTATTGGCAGCGACTGATATTCCCACTATTGCCGAGCTCTCCGAAATGTTGTTGGAGTTGTTCTGATGAGCCTTGTTTTATTGCGATATCTGGCGATGACATTCGGCCCGTCGATTGCGGCGACAGCCCGTCCTGCAACGGCGTTTTTGGTCATCCAACTGACCGTGATCGGCCTCGTCAATCAGGAAATGGCCACAGTTCCGGTGGCCTTCGAGGGGCTCTTGTCGATGCCGATCGTCGGCGTGGTCGCCATCTTGGCGTTGCTGGAAACGGCCGCCGCGCACGATCCGGACATCTCCACGCTGCTGCGCGATTTCAACGTCGACCGCGTCACCGGAGCCTTTGGAGCGCTCGGCTGTGCATTACTCTTTGTCGCCCTCGGTATGCCGGAGTCTGTGGCGAGCGCCATGGTAGACGGACCCGCCGACGTGGTGACGGCTTCCGGTGGCATCCTCGACGCCGCCGGTGAAGCTGCAGCTACCGAACACAGCACGGGCATTCAGACCCTGGTGGTGGGACTGGCTGTGGCTCTGAATCTGGGCCTTGTCTGGCTGCGCTCTCAATTGCTCTTGTTCATCTATGAATTCGAACTCGGCAAGTTGTGGGCTCGCATCGAAACCGGCGGGGTCGTGGGACTGTTGATATTGTTGCCTTTTTTTCCTCTCATAATATTCGGAGTCCTGGTCCTGTTGGCTTGTGCGATGGCAGCTCTGGCCCTCGCCGCACGGACTGCATCACATATCATCGACCGGCGTTCTCGAATCCCCTGTGAAGGCTGTGGTGAAAAGATTCGGGTCGAGTCGTCGCTATGTCCGAAGTGTGGAGCAAAGCGCCAGCCCACGGCTGCCCCGTCGACGGGGCTAAAGGCGGCGATAAATGCACTGCGGGAGCGATGAGGACTAGATGTAATGCCCGTAAGTTAGTTCCCATCCGGAAATCCCATGAATTTCGCAGATACCGGCTGAAATCACGATCTCGATATCGGCTTAACACTTGGAGTAGCCTCCGGCTACGCCTGCGGTTGCGCCGAATATCGATCT
>SKPJ01000044.1 GCA_007119595.1 Myxococcales bacterium | reverse complement strand
TGGATGCGAAGCTCCAGCAGATTAGAAGGGAAATCACCGAACAACGGGGTGTGGAATTTCGCTCGTTTTACGACGAGGACATCCTCCCCCTATGGCAACCCGGTGATAGCCCGTGGAACGAGTTCTTGGAGTGGGCGACCCGGTTTTATGAGGCCGATGAATTCGATGCATGGGAGCGAGATTACAAGGTGGAACTCTCGCAGAGAATGCAGCAAGTCATCGTATTGGTACGAGACGGCGATGGATCGACCTGGCAGGAGGCACTCAACCGTGCATTCGGAAAACCCAATAATCTGACCTCTTGGCGGATACATACTCCTTTTCTCAAATGGGTCAGTGCAGATCCGGGGCAGGCTCGTCATGCACTCTTAAAGTTATGGGAGGAGTCAAAATCCCCGGAGGAGAGGCTCAATGCCTTCTTCGAGTTGTTGCCGAAGTCCGTCTTGTCGACGCCGGGAGCGAGATTGGGATTGGCCTCCTATTTGCTGATGGGGCATGAACACGAGAGATACCCATTCTACAAATACACACCCATCTGGCGGGCCTTCGATATGGTGGAGTACGATAAGCCCGACGACAGGCGAGACGAGACGGCCGTATACCATCACACCCTGGAGTTTTTTGACGCGCTCATCGAGGAGCTCGCCGAGCGCGGTGTAGTGCTGAGGGACCGTCTCGATGCTCAGGGAATCGTCTACATGGTGACCTGTTATTCGCCGGCGAACTTGCATTTCTTGTCGAATGACGAGCGACGAAGGTTCGCGAAGTTTCGAGGAATCGAATACGCCATCAACACCCAGACCTGGGCCTTTCAAGTCAATCCCAAGGATTGGGTCCTGACGGAGAAGCTTTCGGAAGTTGAGCTCGCTGATGAGGATTGGTGGGGGGTGACGCGCTATGGACAGGCGATGCGTCGCGGTGATCTGGGACTGCTGTGGCAATCAGGTGAAAATGCCGGAATCTACGCCGTCGTAGAGCTTCTTGACGAGCCAGAGAGTGTTCAACGCGGCGGGGTACTCAACGCAGATATTAATGTGAGGTACGAGTACCGGGTGATCTTGGAGACGCCTATCTCCCGTGACGAGTTGATGGGGGATAAAGAGCTGCGTCAGATGCATATTATTCAGTCGCCACAGGGTACGAATTTCAAAGTTCGCGGCGCGGAGTTGAATCGACTGCTCTTTCTCTATCCAGAGTTGGGCGAGGACCTGGACGTCATCGTCGATGAGGATGCCCTGGAACTCGCAGCGCCCTTCGACCAGTTATTTGCAAGCATTGAAGAAGCACGTTGGGCCTTCGATTTTTGGCGTATGACCGTAAAGGGGCTGGGAGGTCAGGGCGCGGAGGATCTTCGGTTTTCACTTCGTGGCCATCCGGAACGACAGGGCGCACCATTCGGTGTGTTTTTTGGAGAGCGAAAACTGATGATGCTTCGTGGTCACGCTTTCGATGGTCCGCGCGTCCGGATCACGCTGCCCATCTCCGCCGGTGAAGCCCTCGGCTGGGAGGCGTCATACACCTTTCGCGCCGGCGACGATGAAATCGAGCTGGGGATCTTCGAATTGGACATCGACGTGGTCCGCAATTGGGACGAGGACCTCGAGGCGGCCTATCAGCAGAGCCTGGCGGAGACCGGTGAGAAATACGGCCACTGGACCCGTAGCAAATATCGCAAAGAGCACGTCCAGGAGGCATTCGACGCCGTTTTCGACTTAAAGAAACGGCGTTTTCTACTACTCAACGGGTATGCCGAGGCGGCCAGGCCAGAGGCCTATACGATTGACCGGGCGATGGAGGGGCTCTTCATTTCTCGGCGGCGTTTCGAGTCCATTATGGAGCTATTGAGACGGCGAAATAATATCATCCTGCAGGGTCCACCTGGCGTGGGAAAAACCTTTGTATGCAAACGCCTGGCCCATTGCTTGATGGGCATAAGGGACGAATCCCGCGTGGGGATGGTGCAATTTCACCAGGCCTATACCTACGAGGATTTTATCCAGGGGTTCAGACCCGATGATGACGGGAGTTTTAGGAGGCGTGACGGACTGTTTTTCCAATTCTGCAGGCGTGCCATCCAAGATGCAGAGAGGCGCCCCTATGTCTTTATAATCGATGAGATCAACCGGGGGAATCTGAGCAAGATCTTTGGCGAGCTTATGATGCTCATCGAGGCGGACAAGAGGAGTCCCGAGTGGGCAGTACCGTTGCAGTATGCGAGTAGTGACGAGGAGAAATTCTACGTGCCTGAGAATGTCTACCTCATTGGGATGATGAATTCGGCGGATCGCTCGCTGGCGATGGTGGACTATGCCCTCCGTCGCCGGTTCGCTTTCATCGACCTAGCGCCACAGTTCAACGACCGTTTCGAAGCGTTTCTCGCTGAGAAGGGAGTGGAAGAGGCGTTGATCAACAGCATCCGGGGACGGATGGGAGCGCTGAATCGGAAGATTGCCGAAGATTCTACCAATCTGGGGAAGGGATTTTGTGTAGGTCACAGCTTCTTTTGCCCCGCCGAAAATGATGCTCCTGACACCAGGTGGTATCGCCGAATCATCGAATACGAGGTAGGGCCGCTCCTCGAAGAGTATTGGTTCGACGACCGCACAAAGGCAGAACAAGAGACCCAGGCTCTTCTGGAAGGAGTGTAAACCGTGGCCATTCCCGTTCAGAATGTCTACTACCTGTTGAGCTACGTCTGGGGGGACTTCAAGGGTGCGGATCTGATCGACGTGGAGTCGCTGCAAACCACCGAGCAGGTCGACCTCTTTGCAAAGGTCCTCATCGACGGAACGAACCACCTTTTTCGGCGAGGCCTTGCCAAGGGGTATCGGACCTATGACCGTCAAATAGCTGGCGTGCGGGGACAGATCAATTTCGACGCGTCGCTAAAGAAGATGCTCTTTCAACAGGGCAAGGCTCGATGCCGGGTTGACGCGTTCACGGTCGATGTCCTGCACAATCAACTGCTCAAGGCGACCATGGTGAATCTGCTTCGCGCGCCGAAGCTCGATCGGGAGTTGCGGAGCCAATTGAGGGAATTGGTCCGCCACCTTCGAGGTGTCAGCGATCTTCCCCGGCTGCGGCCGAATCTCTTTCGCCAGGTCAGACTACACCGAAACAACCAGTACTATCGGTTCCTACTCCACGTCTGTGAATTAATCGTCCAGAATCTACTGGTAAACGAGTCCACCGGGGAGATGCGCTTTCGGGATATTCTTCGTGATGAGACCACGATGAGTGCTCTGTTTGAGCGATTCGTGCGCAACTTCTACGAGCGGGAGCACCCAACCTTTCGAGTCCGATCCGACCAGTTGAGTTGGGGGGGAACCGCGGTTGACCCGGAACACCTGGACTATCTTCCAAAGATGATCACCGACATCACCCTTCGATCACCGGATCGGGTGATCATCATCGACACCAAATTCTACCGAAGCACGCTGCAGCATTACCGCAAGAGCGGCGGCACCGTGCATTCCAAAAATCTCTATCAGCTCTATTCCTATCTGCGCAGCTTTCAGCGATCCGAGACGCAGCGTCGAGAGGTGGAGGGGATGTTGTTATATCCCGTCGTCGATCGACAACTTCGCCTGGACTACGAGATCGACGGCTTTCGGGTACAGATCTGCACTGTGGACCTGAGTCGCAACTGGCGCGATATCGAAGCGGAGTTGCTGAGCCTGGTGGCGCCCGCTTTCCCTTCCGAAGAGAGCGTTGAGAAGACGGTTAGCTCCGCATTGACCTAATAATACAATATCACTCAGCCGTCGGTGAGCGCGCTCGGCGACCTGAGTCGATCGGAGATCGCCCCCGTCATGATTGCTCGGCGACCCAGCTACAGATCGGACAATCGTCGACGACGTGACCTCGGGCCGGGCAGTACTCGCGACCGTAGAAGATGATCTGAAGGTGGCGCTTATTCCACACCTCTTTGTCGAAGAGTTCTTTGAGGTCTTTTTCGGTCTCTTTGACGTTTTTGCCAGAACTCAATCCCCAGCGCTCGGCGAGGCGATGGATGTGGGTGTCGACGGGAAACGCCGGCTTTCCAAACCACTGGCACATGACCACAGACGCCGTCTTTTGACCCACACCGGGCAATTTTTTCATCCCTGACAGCGTATTGGGGACCTCACCGTCGAAGTCCTCGATGAGCATCTCCGAGAGGCGGTGGATTCGCTTTGCCTTCGTCGGTGCCAGTCCACAGGAGCGGATGGCGTGCTCGATCTCCTCCACGTCGCGCTCGACCATGTCGTAGGGATTGTCCGCCAGATCGAAGAGATCGGGGGTGACCATATTGACCCGCTTGTCCGTACACTGGGCCGAGAGCAATACGGCGACCAGTAGGGTGTAGGCGTCCTTGTGCTGTAGGGGAATCGGAGTTTCCGGGTAATACTCGTCGAGCATTTTACCTATTTCTTCTGCTCTGGCCTTCACTCTCGTACCTCGATGCAATGAAAAACCCGTTGTGCCGAAGCTCCTCCGACGGCGCGATGCAATCCGATCAGGGCCGGGATATAACACACGAATACGAGGGGAAGAAAGTCGGCACAACGGGTATACTTACGGTCGGTCTAATACAGTCGGTCTCATGTCTTTATTGCGGGGCGATGGTTTCCACCGTTACCGATTCGGGCTCCGTCGCCCAGCTGGAAAGTAGTTCGGCGACTCCGTCGGACCAGCCAAGGCCGATATGGCTGGTGTCTTCGACGACGAACCGGCTGCCATCTGGCAGCTGCTGGAACTGCTGATATTGCGTCTCGAACTCGAGGAGCGCATCCTCTTGAGCGGCAACCCACAAAACCGGTCGTGTATAGGCGGAAAAAAAGTCATCGGCGTTGGAGGTCTGCATCCCGGCCATCGTCGTATAGGTGTTGTGCAGGGTGTCCAGCGGTTGTACGTACTCGTCGGCCTTTCGAAACGAAAGCACATACCGATGGACTTCGCCGCGAAGTGCGGCGCCGAGTGCGCCCCGGTCGACGACAGCATAACCAGTGCCGGTGAGCTCCCCGCATTCAAATTCCTGCAAATCGCTCTGGGGCTGATCGGAATGATAAAAGGGAGCGATCAATGCCACCTCGTCGACGCGCTCGAGTCCGCCACGCTCGACGTAGCGCGAGACGAGACCGGCGCCACTGGAATGGCCGACGAGTAGGAGTTGGGCTTGCGGGTGGAGTGTTCGAACGTCTTCTACATGGCGGGACAGGTCTCGCACGAGCTGATTTTCGTCGTGTGAGTCTCCTGGGCGTCCCCGGTAGTAGACACCGTCATCGTTATAATTTCGCTCTATTTGTGCAGGCTCTGTGCAATCACCGTCGGGCCGACATACCGACAGGCCGTGCCCACGCAAATCCACGAGCCGGGCGTGTACGCCGCGTTCAGACAATCCCTGTCCGAGTACGGTGTAGGCCATGGAGTGGGTCGACGATCCATGGACGAATAGCACCACGGCTTGCTCGTCCACCGAATCTTCCGGTGCCGTCCACGTTCGGTAGGCCAGCGGTAGCGCGTCTTCTCCTTCCAGAAATTCCGGTGTCGGAGCAGGTGGCCAGTCCGTGGTTTCGATCAACCGTTGCTCCCAGCCAGTCGGTTCGCCGAGGCCATCCTCGGGTAGCGGCCGGCATTCGTTGTCGCCGCAGCCAGATCCGAGAGCCATCGTCGCCAACACCACCGACAGGGTTGTGACGCTAATGTGGACGTAGCCCCTCATAACTTGCTCCCCAGGTGAATCGATACGACGAAGCCGTGGATGATAGAACGTTGAAAGCTCGCTTCCCACAACGGGTTGTCGTGGGCCGCACCGAGGGGAAATTGTATCAGATAGCCGATCGACGGCTCGACGAGAAGGTTCCCGAAGCTCGTGCTCCAATATGCCTTTGGGTGCAGCATAGGCCCTGGATACAATAGTCCACCTCCTTGCTCCGTACTCCCCACCGTATGTTGAATGAGTGCAAAGCCCGTATCCACGCCGAGCGCTATCCCGTGATTGATATGCCGCTCTGTACTGAACGTCATACTGAGAAAACTCGTAGTCGTCGGCACATCCGAGACGTCGCCTTCTGACAGGGCAAAACCGTAGGCCATCGCTCCACCGAGTCGCCAACCATTGCTAAGCCAGAATTTTGCCCGCAGCCCGTAGGTGGGGAGCAATCGCCGTCCTACCGGCTCGAATCCATAATCTTGAAGGAGGGCATCGCTCTGGTCGACACTGGGAAATCGAGCTTCAAAGAATGGCGTGATGGATGCTGAGGATTGTTCGGCTTCGTTCTCTCCATGTGCGTCGAACGGCAGGGTTGCGCCCATCACAAATACGATGGCGACGAGTATCAGACGAGGCCAGCCGACACCAAATGGGAGGACATGAGAATGAATTATAATTCCACCTTCGCCCAGAGTACCTTTGATGCGCACTTCCGGGTGGGTATTGGTGGAATGATCGTCCATCAGGGGCGGCAGTTGCCGGATAAACTCCTCGGGTGTCTGGGTCTCGCTGTGATGTCCCTCTCCCAGCTCCAGGGTCGCCCTGGCCTGGACTTCCACATCGTCCAGGCCCATGGCGGTCGGGGTCCGAGTAAATTTCGTGAATTTATCGTCGCGTTCATCGATCATAAAAGGCTGTCATAAAAGGCAGTCGTTGCTCATCGGTGTTTCATCATGGGTGGCCAGACATGCTGGATACGTCCTGTAGATTACTTCCAAAATACGAGCGTTTAGCTCCCGGTACGCGGGCAACTCTATCGTATATTTCACCTCGCTGAGTGCTCTTTCCAAAGCGTGTTTGGAACCTACCAATCTAGCCCTTCCTTGTCAGCTACATGACCCCTGAGACAAAACAGACTCACCGAATGACAGATTTTCACAGGAGCAGGTCATGAGCGATGAATCGACGCACGAGCTGGCAGAGTACTTCGAACCGCAATTCGAGGGCGTCTGCATGAAGCGCCTCGGCGACGCCTTCGATGAATCCGGTGACCCGAGGAAGAGCTATCCCAAGAAGAAGGTCTGCTTCGTGGCCACCGACAAATCGATCCTCATCGAGGTGCTCTACGAGCTGTCCCAACTGCCGAGTTGCTGGGGCGTCAAATACTCCACCCAAGACCGGAACGGGATGTATCTGGGCCGCTTCGTCTGCGTCGACGAAGAGGTCATCGGCCAGACCTGGTCGAAGTACAAATTCCACCCTAAATTGATGTACACCGTCCAGGACGACGGCTTCACCAAACAGTTTCGGCCGGGTAAGAGCTGGGAGTGAGGAAATCATTGAAAAATTATGATTGACAATTTCCGCTGCCTCTGATTGGAGTACAGATAGCTCGCCTCGACTGGGGTGAGCTGCGAAATGAGATTTGGAGATAGGTAAACCATGCGAACAGATCGAAACCAAAACACGGCCAATGTTGGCGCCCGGTACGTGGTCGACGTACAGGGCATTTTTGGTCGACGATCTGCGGTTCGGATGGTTTAGCGGTCTTTGCACATTCCGTTGAACGAAAGGAGTCGCAGCGATTCGAGGCTGCGGCTTCTGGCATTTCTTGCCGTACCTCGAGCTCTCGCTGAGCAAATGGGTTGGCGTTTTTGGCGCCCAACTGAGGTACGCAATGAAACGGCGCAATGAGATAAGTAGAAAATTGAAACTTTGGCGCCGCGAGGTCTGCCAGTTGATGGGTCTGTCGTGGCCCATCGTGTTGAGCATGTTGTCGTTTACGGCGATGGACCTTGCGGACACCCTGTTTGTGGGTTGGTTGGGAACCGCCGAGTTGGCGGCCGTGGGGTTGGCGACGACGGTGATCTTTGTGGTCAACGGGTTTTTCTTCGGCACCCTGCAGGGCGTCACGGTGGCGACCTCGCAAGCCGAGGGAGCCGGACGGAGAAGACGAGCCGTGGGTAGCGCCGTGGCGGGGCTGTTGCTGACCGTTCCCTTCGGTCTATTGGTATTGTCGCTGAGTCTATTTCACGGCGGAATATTCGCCGTCATGGGCGGCGACGCCCACGTCCGCGCCATGGCTGGCGACTACTTCGTCATCCGCTGCCTCGGCGCCGGAATGTGGTTCGCCATGCTGGTTGTGTGCAACCACTACCAGGGGTGTGGAGACACGCGCACGCCGATGTTGCTCAACCTGGTGGCGAACGGGCTCAACATCGCCCTGGACCCGCTGTTGATCTTCGGTATCGGTCCCTTCCCGGCGATGGGCGTCGAGGGGGCGGCCCTGGCGACATTGATCGCCCAATTTGTGGGCATGAGCGCCGCGATGTGGCATTTTTTGCGTCGCCGCAAGACCCGGAGACTCGTGCGCATCTGGGCGCGATGTCGCCAGGCGATGCAGGAGATGGCACCGACGGTGCTGCGACTCGGACTTCCCATGGGCGTTCACAGCGCCGTGGGAGTATTGGCCTTCGGTGTATTCACCGCCGTATTGGCCCGGATGGGAACCGTCGAACTTGCGGCCCATCAGATCGCTTTGAAGGTCATCAGTGTGAGCTTTCTTCCCGGTCATGGTGTGGCCCGGGCGGCGAGTATTATCGCCGGCCAGCGGGTGGGCGCCGGGCGCGACGAGGAGGTCGTCAAGACCCTGAAAGCAGCGCTGTCGGTGGCCCTTGTTTTTATGGGGCTGTTGGGAATCTGCTTTTTGCTCTTTCACCGGTCCATCGCCGGGGTCTTTACAGCCGATGCACAGACGGCGCGGCTGGCGGGCAAATTGCTCATCGTCGCCGCCCTGTTTCAGCTCACCGACGCGGTGACCATGGTCACCAGCTCGACCCTCAAGGGCTGTGGCGATACCCGCTTTACCATGTTCGCCGGCATCGCCACCTCATGGTTGGTTCTCGTGCCCTGTGCCTGGTACTTCGGCTTCGTCCTCGAAGGCGGAGCCATCGGTGCCTGGCTGGCCCTGGCGTTGGAGATTGCCGTGCTCTCCGCCATCCTTCTGCTCCGTTTTCGCAGCGGCGCATGGAAGGAGTATGCCGCCCGCGAGCGGCAAGCAATGAGTCAGTAATCCACCCTTTTGCCCCCCGGTTTTCGCCGGGGGGCATGTTATCGGGCGGGCCGTACCCACGCGGTATATGGAGTCGAGAATATCCCTGTTATCGCCGGGATCGATAAAACCAACCAAGAGACGCACCATCGCCTGAGATGACGGGCTGATATTCTTATGAATCGGTTGGTTTGGTTCGGGCCGTTTGCTCTCCAGAGGAGTCGATTTCCCAACGGGAACGAGATTCATCAAAACTAACAGACCGAAACTAACAGACCGAGAGAAGCGCACCGGCCTGTATTTCTGGGGTTATCTTGGAACCGGACGGGCAAGAACGCACCCAATAAAATAAACCGACACCAGATCAAAAGACCGAACCAAGGATATCGGCCTCTTGTGTTACTGGCGGTTGTCTTTTTTTGGTGGGCACTCAAGAGGTAGCTGGTGACGAGAACGGATACACTGGAAACTGACTGAAGATTTGTCACCAATCACCATTTCGCCGTTCTATTAATGGCTTTTGTGTCTCACTTGGGCGGTATTTCGGGCGAATGACAGAGCCGGTGCGGCGAGTTATGATGCCTTCTGAATTTTCCGAGCAAAAGACGCCTCCCTATTGTTTCCTTTCTGCCCCCAATTCGTCCATGGCTTATGTAGAGCGCTTGACTGTCCAGAACTACAGGGCCCTTCAACAGATCGTCCTCGACGACCTGCAGCCCCTAAACGTCGTTCTCGGACCAAATGGTTGCGGGAAGTCAACCCTATTCGACGTTTTTGGTTTTCTGGCGGATTGTATGAGCGTTGGCGTACGCAAAGCCTTGGAACCCCGCGGGCGACTCGAACAATTGCGCAGTCGCAACAGTAACGGCCCTGTAGTCATAGAACTAAAGTATCGAGAGTGCGCTTTCGATGTGCCTAGTCGAAAGAAAACACCGCTCATTACGTATCGCCTCGAAATTGATTCTCCTGATGGCACCCCCGTAGTAACGCGAGAATTGATGAAGTGGAAAAGAGGCTCCTACGGGGCACCTTTCCATTTTTTGGACCTTCATGATGGCGAAGGTGATGTAATTACCGGAGAAGAGCCGGAGATGAGTGACGCGAGAAAGCCGGTCCAACTGGATGACCCCACCAGACCTGCTATCGCCACACTGGGACAACTCAGTGAGAATCCGCGGATCGCGAGTCTTCGCCGCTATATCGACGGCTGGTATCTGTCGTATTTCATACCGGACCAAGCGCGAAAATTACCGGAAGCTGGTCCGGACGAACACCTCTCGAAGACCGGGCAGAACCTCGCCAATGTCGTACAATTTCTCGACGAACAACACCCAAAACTTCTTAAAGAAATTCTTCAGCGTATGAGTGAGCGAATTCCGGAGCTAGAGGACGTCGACGCCAAACGCACGGTAGATGGCCGCCTTGTCTTGCGTTTCAAGGATGGGCCGTTTTCAGATCCCTTCCTGTCGAATTTTGTCTCTGATGGAACTCTCAAGATGTTTGCCTATTTAATTCTCCTGATGGACCCCCATCCTCCACCGCTATTGTGCATCGAGGAGCCGGAAAATGGACTTCATCCACGTCTCTTGACGATACTCGCCGAGGAGTTTCGAGCACACGCGCGAGGGGGATTCAGCGGAGAGCCATCGCAGGTGCTGGTGTCTTCTCATTCACCGTACTTCGTTGATGCGCTGCAACCAAAAGAACTGTGGATCATGGAGCGCGGTGACAACGGATATGCCACGGTGGAGCGGGCTGACAGGTTAAAAGGTATCCCGGAGTTCGTCGAATCCGGTGCGAACCTCGGTAACCTCTGGTACGAAGGCCAATTTTGCCGCGGAAATCCGTAACGAGGGGGATGTAGATGCATTTGAAAGTGTTTTGTGAGGAAATTTCCGCAGAAAAGGCACTGGAGAACTTACTTCCCAAGATTCTCCACGACGATGTCGAATGTCACATCAACGCCTTTCGTGGGAAAAGTGATTTACTCAAAAAGCTCCCGGATCGTCTCCACGCCCTGTCAAAGTGGCTTCCCGATGAATGGCGAATTGTGATTCTCGTCGACCGAGACAATGACGACTGCCGAGAGTTAAAATCAGACCTTGAACAAATTGCCGCCGACGCGGATCTCGGAGACCGAGTGCTGAATCGAATCGCTATTGAGGAACTCGAGGCATGGTTCTTCGGTGATGTCCAAGCCCTCCGCGCAGTTTATCCCCGAGTTTCGAACACCTTGCATCAAAAGGCCTCATACCGTGATCCCGATGCTATCAAGGGTGGTACATGGGAGGCCCTCGACAGAGTGCTAAAAAATGCGGGCTATCCAGAGGGACTGACCAAAACCAAGTGTGCTCAAGAAGTAAGCAAACACATGACTGTGGCCAACAATCAATCCCACAGTTTTCGCGCTTTTGTCGAAGGCCTGCGAAATCTCTGACCACTACTTTCCCGGACTATAAGACGATAGGCTACTCCCTCGATGACCTCCGACAGGAGTCGCTGTAAGCCTTTCGCAACGTCTATCACAGCGTTCATCCCGATCACGCCTTTCTTGAGAGTGCCGACGAGGAGCTGCTTCGTCATGTCGGTGGTACCAAATCGCCCGGAAAACCAACTAAAAAGTAGGTTTCGACGTCTGATAGCACCATCTTCCGGTCGCTCCTTGGCCTTCACTCTCGTACCTCGATGCGATGAAAAATCCGTTGAGCCGTCGGTCCCAGTGCCGCCGTGCCCGCCGCGGCTCCTCCGGCGGCGCGATACAATCCGATCAGGGCCGGGATGTAGCACACGAATACGAGGGGAAGAAAGACGGCGCAATTGGTCAACGCCAGGGTCAGCATAAACGTACAGGCCACAAAGATCAGTCCCGCCGCCTTGGCGTGATGGAGGGCAAATTCATTTTCGCGCTGAATCATGGGCACGACGAAAACCGGGATGCCGAAAATGACGCTGAAATAACTCAACACCGCCATCAGCCGGCCATCTTCAATCGTCTGACGGCGAAAACGCCCGGTACAGACCTCGGCGGTTTTGTCGCCGCCCTGCTCCACGATCTCGCAGGCCATCTGCTCCAACTCCCGATCGAGTTCGTCGACCGGCTCACAGAGCAATTTTTCCAGGTCACGACCTCTCTCCGCAGTATTTTCGCGATCGCCTTTCACGCCTGATAAACCTCGAACTCGACTCGTATTTCAGGGGCTACCCTTCATTGTGAGAGCTGCCCGCGACGGTGTCCACATCGGCGCCCTTGAGTTTTCCCACCGGGGTCGAATATTACCGACCATGATAATTTCGCTTCCACGTAACTGACCAAATAAAGGTAGATACCGATGGCTACACGTACCGAATACGATTCAATGGGTCCCGTCGAAGTACCGGAAGACGCCTATTGGGGCGCTCAGACTCAGCGCTCCCTGACCAATTTCAAGATCGGCGACCACAAGATGCCGCGTCCCATGATCAAAGCCCTGGGACTGGTCAAATATGCGGCTGCCGAGGCCAATGCGTCGCTGGGACTGCTCGAAGAGGACAAAAAAGAAGCCATCCAAAAGGCGGCCCGGGAGGTCATCGAGGGTGAACTCGACGAACACTTCCCGCTGGTCGTCTGGCAGACCGGAAGCGGCACCCAGACAAATATGAATACCAACGAGGTCATCGCCAACCGAGCCATCGAATTGCTGGGCGGAAAAATCGGCTCCGAACAATTGGTTCACCCCAATGACGACGTCAATAAGAGTCAGTCCACAAATGACAGCTTTCCCACCGCCAGCGCCGTGGCGATCGTCGATCAGCTTCAGTCCCAATTGCTTCCGGCGCTCGCCAAGACACGGGATGCCCTACAGCAAAAGGCCGAAGAATTCGACGATGTCGTCAAAGTGGGCCGTACCCATCTAATGGACGCCACGCCGCTGACATTGGGCCAGGAATTTTCGGGGTATGTTGCTCAGTTGGATTACGCAGACAGGGCCATTCGCCAGGCTATCGAGATGGTCAGCGAACTCGCCATCGGCGGCACCGCCGTCGGAACCGGACTCAACACCGTGGAGGGCTATGCCGAGGCGGTCTGTGAGGTCTTGAGCGACATTACGGGCCACGAGTTTCGATCGGCGCCCAATAAATTCGCCCTCCTGGCCGGCAAGGAAACACTCGTCGAGGTCCACGGGGCTCTCAAGACCCTGGCCGTAGCGCTCAATAAGATCGGCAACGACATACGCTGGATGTCCAGTGGGCCCCGCTGTGGCATCGGCGAGTTGGTCATTCCGAGCAACGAGCCCGGATCGTCGATCATGCCCGGCAAGGTCAACCCCACGCAGGCCGAGGCCCTGACCATGGTCTGTGCCCACGTGATGGGCAACGACGCCGCGGTTGGATTCGCCGCCGCCAACGGCAATTTTGAACTCAACGTCTACAAGCCAATGTTGATCCACAACGTGCTGGAGACCACACGGCTTCTCACCGATGCCATGCATTCCTTTACGGATAAATGCATCACCGGCATCGAGGCCAACCACGATCAGATCGACGACTATCTGGAGCGATGTTTGATGTTGGTGACCGCCCTCAATACGGTCATCGGCTACGATCAGGCCGCCGAGGTCGCCAAAAAAGCCCATAAAGAGGAGAAAACGCTTCGCGAAGCGATCGTCGAGCTCGGATACTTAAGCGGCGAAGAGTTCGACGAGGCCGTACAACCGGCACAGATGATCGCGCCGGACAAACCCAAGGACTGAATGAAACGCCCATCCGCAGAGATCGTCCTCTCGGCATATATGCAGGGCATCTTCCCGATGGCCCATCCCGAAGAGGACGATCAGATTTACTGGTACGCCCCGGATCCGCGGGCCATCTTGCCCATTGAGGATTTTCACGTACCGCGAAGACTGGAGCAGACCGTTCGCCAGGACCCCTTCGAGATCTGCATCAACCGCGATTTCGATGGGGTCGTCGCCGGCTGCGCGGCTCCCCGAAAGACGCAGAGCTCGACCTGGATCTCGAGCGGGCTGGCCTCGGTATACGCCGAATTGCACCGCCGTGGATTCGTACATACCGTGGAGGCCTGGGACGAGGGCGAACTCGTCGGCGGACTCTATGGCGTGGCCATCGGTGGATTGTTCGCCGGGGAATCGATGTTCTATCGAAAACGGGACGCCTCCAAGGTCTGTCTGGTCCATCTGGTTCGGCGCCTGCGACGGCGCGGCTTTGTGCTGCTCGACATCCAATTTATGACCGATCATCTGGCCCGTTTCGGTGCCTGCGAGATCTCACGCGAAGAATATGAGCGGCGTCTCGCAGTGGCCATCGATCTTCCGTGTAAGTTCGTCGACGGCCAAGACTCAGCCCCCTAATGCGTCAGAACTTCTCATCCGGGTGTGCTCCCGCCCTTGTCCACCTTTTGGAATTGACCTAAAACCGAGCGCGTATTACTTCCCAATCAGTCATCTCCGCTAGACGCTTTCTCTCAATGCAGGGAACCTCATGGATGAACCGACGCATAATCTCATCATTACCCAGGGCGACATCACGCTGTTGCCCCTCACCGACGGAGCACTGGTCAATCCCTCCAATACGGGGCTGATTCTGGGAGGCGGCGTCAGCGGCGCCATCGCCCGCCGCGGCGGTCCCTATATGCAACAGACGCTTCATATGGCGCGAAGTATGCTCCGAAACAACCGGCTGGAACCGGGCAAAGCGGTGGATACCGAGCCGGGACAGCTCAATTGCAAGAGGCTTATTCACGTCTCCATCGTGGGAGCAAAAAAAATAAACGATCGGCTGATCTCCAATTCCATCTTAAACGCCTATGATCTGGCCGACGATATCGAGTTGAGCCAATTGGCCTTCCCGGCAGTCGGATGCGGTGTAGCCGGCTTTCCCCTGGATCGATTCCTCGATATTTTCTGGAATATCACGGCTCAGGAATTGCCTCGGCTCAAAAACGTCACCGATGTCTACCTGTGCATGTATGACGACGATGAATTCGAGGCGGCCTGCAACTTCGCCGACGCCAATGCCGACCGAATGTCGGAGGCCATCAAGCTCGAGATCAGCGAATCGGGCTTTTCCGCGGGCGTATTTAGTTGACCATGTCCGACCCATCGACCGCCGTTGGCCGGGGCAAATTGATCCTCTTCGGCGAACACGCCGTCGTGTTCGGACATCCGGCGGTGGCTTGCAGTCTCCCCGGCGGTGCTTCAGCGACCATTTCTCGAAGCGGCGATCCCAGTTGGTCGATTCGCCATCCCGGCGGACTGATCGAATCCGACGACGATGTCCGACGGGCCGCTCGTCGATTGCTCGCCGAATTCGATCTCAGGCCCGAGCAGTTGCAGGTCGATATCGAATTGACCATCCCGGTGGGCGCCGGCCTCGGCAGTTCGGCGGCCATGGCCGTCGCCGTCGCCCGGGCGGCCGCCGTTCTGCAACAACTGGACCGCGATCTGGCGGAAGCAAAAATCGACGCTGCGGTCGCGGCCTCGGAAACCGTCTTTCACGGCACTCCGTCGGGCATCGATCAACAAGCAGCGATGGGCGGCGGATTTTTCTCCTTTCAAAAATCGAAACCGACGCCGAGTACTACGCCGCTGGACGTACCTCCCGGCCGGTGGCTCGTAGCTCGTGTCGCACCATCAGCGTCGACGGCCCAGATGGTCGAATCCGTCGCTTCTCTTCGCCGGCGCCAACCGGAGATCTTGGATTCCCTGCTATGCGAATTCGCCTCGTTGACCCGGGCTGGGACCCGAGCACTCGAAAGCGGTTCGTGGGACGAAGTCGGTGAGCTGATGGATCTCAACCAGGGCTTATTGAACGCCATCGGTGTCTCGACTCCCGAGCTGGAATCGGCCTGCTCAGCCGCCCGCACCGCCGGTGCATATGGCGCCAAGCTGACGGGCTCCGGTGGCGGAGGCTGCATCGTCGCCCTCGTCGACGAACACAACCTTTCAGACGTACAAAAAACACTGCAGCGACAGGGAGATGTCTACTCCTTTTCACTTCCCTCCGGTCACTGAATTCACCGTCACCAACAAGTCTCGGGCATATTCTCGTCCCCCGTAGGAATGAAACCCATGGAAGCCACCGCTGTCGCTCATCCGAATATTGCGCTCGTCAAATATTGGGGCAAGCGCGACCAAAAGCTAAACCTACCGGCCGCCGGCAGTCTCTCGGTCACATTGGCGGGGCTATCGACGACGACGCAGGTCCAATTCGATGAGCACCTCACTGAAGATCGAGTCACCCTGGACGGCGAGCCTCTGGAAACCGGTCGCTCCCGCCGCCGTGTGGTCGATTTTTTGGACCTGGTGCGCCATGCCGCGGGATTTCGATACAAGGCTCACGTAGAGACGAAGAACGACTTTCCGACCGCCGCCGGCCTGGCATCTTCGGCCTCCGGCTTTGCCGCCCTCGCCGTGGCTGCCGCTTCCGCAGCGGGCCTCGACTGGTCTCGCCGGCGCCTTTCGGTACTCGCGCGGCGCGGTTCTGGCTCCGCAGCCCGCAGCCTCTTCGGGGGCTATGTGGAGATGAAACCGGGCACCCGCAGTGATGGCTCTGATGCCCACGCCATCGCCATCGCTACGGAAGACCACTGGGATCTTCGATGCCTCATCGCGCTGACGGCACGGGGCAAAAAGGAAACCGGCTCCACCCGGGGGATGCTCCACACCCAGGAGAGCTCGCCGCTCTTCGAATCATGGCGTCAGACCGTACCGGGCGATATCGAGGAGGCCCGCCATTGCATCGACGATCGGAATTTCGAGGGCCTCGGCTCCATTGCGGAGCGAAGCTGTCTGCGCATGCACGCCACGGCCATCGGCGCCGATCCGGGGATATTATATTGGAATGCAGCCACGGTGGCCCTGATACATCGCATCCGGCGGGCCCGCGCTGATGGCCTGAACTGTTTTTTCACCATCGACGCCGGCCCCCACGTAAAGGCGTTTTGTCTCCCCGAACAGGCCACCGATCTTCGCTCCCTGCTCACATCCGTCGACGGTGTCGAGAATATCATCAGCGCCCGGCCCGGCGGCGGCGCTCACTGCACGCCCGGCCCAACAGGCCAATAGACGCAATAATCTCACGCCCGTTGACACTGACCGGGTTGCGCGACAGATTAGGGCGACGAAATCCACATTGGAATGCACCAAGCAACCTATTTGACTCGATCTCATCCGGCCCAGGGCAGCTACCATGCCGCAAAAATTCGATCTCTCTCGCTTTACCCAGAATGCCCGTCAGGCACTCGAGCGGGCACAAACACTGGCAAAGAAATTTCGTCACAAGCACGTCGACGCAGAACATACCCTGCTCGCCATGCTGGAACAGGACGACAGCGTCGCTCGGACACTCCTCGAGAAAATCGACGTCGATCCCAAACCTCTGGGACGCAAGCTCATCGATGAACTCGAGTTGTTGCCGCGCACCTACCGATCCGGCAGTGATGTCTTCGTCGGAAAACCACTGCTCGACACTCTCCAACGAGCCGAGCGAGAGGCCAAGAAACGAGGCGACCAATTTACGAGCAGTGAGCATCTATTGCTCGTGACCGCCCGCCTTACAGATACCTTTGCCGGCAAGATACTGAATGACGCCGGCGCCACCCCCAAGAAGTTGGATGAAGCAATCGCCACCACTCGGGACGGTAAAAAGATCACCGATCCCGGTGATGAAGGCGATGCAGATAGTTCGGATATCCTCGAAAAATACGGCGAGGATATCACTGCGCTCGCCGAACGAGACGAATTGGATCCCATCATCGGAAGAGATGATCAGATCCGACGGGTCATCCAGGTCTTGACGCGACGCACGAAAAACAATCCGGTGCTGTTAGGCGAACCGGGCGTCGGCCGTACCTCCATCGTCAACGGCCTCGCCAAGCGACTCGTCGAGGGTGATGTGCCCGTGGGATT
>SKPJ01000555.1 GCA_007119595.1 Myxococcales bacterium | reverse complement strand
GCAGACGATCAGATCATAGGACTCGCGCCTTCCGTCCTCGAAAATCACCTCTTTACCATCGACGGATTCCACGTCGCCCACAGGCTCGATAAGACCTTTTTTGAGATACAAAAAAACCTCCGAGGACACCGATGGATGGGCCTCGAAGATGTCGTGGTCCGGTTCGGGGAGTCCGTAATCCTCGTAGCGACCGATGACGATGCGCAACATCGGCTTGAGCAACAAGCGCTGCAGCGATACGGGCAGCCAGGGCTTGATGATCTCGATGACCGGGCGGCCGAATAATAATTCGGGCAAAAACCAATATCCACGGCGCAGACTCCAGTGGGCCCCATCGCCACAACGAGCGGACTCGGCGATGATATCACAGCCGGAATTTCCACCGCCCAAAACGAGGATCTTTTTGTCCTCCAATTGCTCGGGAGATTTGTAGTCCTTGCTGTGGATCAGCGCTCCCTTGTAGTCCTCGACCCAGGCCGGGAATTGGCGCTTCCAATGGTGCCCATTGCACACCACCAATCCCTTGTAGACCGCCTGCGAACCGTCGGCAAAACAGACCTCCCACTTCTCGTCTTCGCGGTAACGCACCGACTCCACCTCGACCTGAAAGCGGATCTTGTCGTTGAGCTCGAATTCGTCGGCATAGGACTGAAAATAGTGCTCCATCTGTGCAGCACTCGGAAAGTCGGGAAAGTCCTGGGGCATTGGATAGTCGTCGTACTCCGTGGTCTTGCAGGAGCTGACGATATGAGTCGTTTCGTAGACTCCATGGGCCCAATTTCCCCCGACATGGTCGGTGGCTTCGACGTGATCGTAGTCGATCTTGGCCTCGCCAAATGCCTTGGCAACCGCCAATCCCGTCGGTCCCGCTCCGATCACCAGTTGTTGCCGCTCTGTGGTCACATTGCGCCTCGAAATATCGCTCGGATTACCGTATCCAAAGTATGGAACCTACTCGCCGTCGGTCAACGCCAGCACTGGAGCCCTGAATGGAAGACCTCAAAGACAAGATATGCGTCGTCACCGGCGCCGCCAGCGGAATCGGGCGCTCCACGGCTTGTGCCGCCGCAGCGGCGGGCTGTCATGTGGCCCTGGTCGATATCAATTCCGACGGTCTCGCCGAAACAATGCGCGACATTGAGGCCGTCACCGACTCCGATACGCAGCGCGTCGACAGCTACGTGGTCGATGTTGGCGATGGTGCTGCCGTTCATCAACTGGCCGATGATGTGGTCAATGATTTCGGTTCCGTTCATATCATCGTCAATAATGCCGGGATCAACGTCACCGCCCGCTTCGAGGACCACAGCGTTCAGGACTTCCAGCGCACCTTCGACGTCAACCTGTGGGGCGTCATCCATGGCTGCCGAGCCTTTCTGCCCTACCTGCGAGAGGTCAATGAGGCCCATATCGTCAATATCTCCAGCGCCTTCGGAATCGTCGGCGTCGCCGGACAGGCCGCCTATTCGGCTTCCAAATTCGCCGTGCGAGGCCTCTCGGAGTCGCTTCACGAGGAGTTGGCCCACACCTCTATCGGCGTCAGTGTGGTCCACCCCGGGTGCATCAACACCAATATCATTCACAATACCCGAATCGACGATCATCCGGCGGCCGATGAAATTCGCGCCTATTTCGACCAATACGGTTGCTCACCCGAGGTGGTGGCCGAACGGATCATCGAGGCGATTCGCCGCGACGAACATCGAGTATTGATCACCGCCGAAACCCATTTCGTGGACTGGTTACGCAGGCTACTTCCCACCACGGGAAACCGCATCGCGAATCGGTTGATGAACCGCATGATCGGATTCGATTTTAGCACCGAATAAAAAACGCGGCCTCACAGGCCGCGTCCTCGCTGGCAAGTGCGATCACTACAATGCAGCGATCACTGGCGCCTGATTATTTGAGCCGAAGCCCGATGCCATCGGTGGTGGCGAAGTAAAAGTCGACCTCATCCAGCCCCTCGACATCCGCCTCCACACGCCGCACGCGGCGCAGTTGCAGATCGACCTCATCGCTGTGTCGACTCAACTTACGCAGCTTGGGGGCCGGAATGGAAAACGCACCGTAATCGCGAGTGCGACATTGAATTCGAGCTTGGTCGGGTCCATATCCGGCGGAAAGGTCGATGAAGATATCCCCGGAACCCAAGATCATTCCGTCGGAATCCCAGACCAACTCCAGTGGCTGATTGTCGATCGCCGGATGGACCACGGCATCGCGAATTTCCTCGCCATCGGCGGCCAATAACACAATCGGCTCCGGAGCCTCTAAGGTTACGTCGAAATCACCGCCCTGCGCCGTTCCCGGGGCTGCGAAGCGATAGGTCGATCCCGGGATATAATCCACGAAAGTATCGCTCTCCCAATCACTCCATTCACTTCCGTAGACCACGCCGTAAAACGAACTGAGCAGATCGGGAAGGCGGCGCGGCGCGAGGACCACGCTCTGCTCGGGAGCTCGCACCTCGATATCGCCGAGGTCGAGAAGATGCAACGAGACCGGCTCGCTGCGATCGGAGGCCACGGCGGCACCGTCGTCGAAAATACATTCCTCCATCTGCAGATCCCTGCGCGGCATCCAGACCTCTAAAGCCTCCATGGCCGGCTCCACGGCCACTCCTCGGGCATCGAGGAATTGGGCCTGCAATTGGACTCCCTGATCGGGGCCGGTGCGGGGATAGACAAATTCGGCAGAAAGCGCCCCGTAGCGCTCCTCCACAGTGCGCTCGGCATCCTGTTCGCCGGGCTGCTCCGACAGGGTATCCCCGGAGGAACAACCGGCTACGAGAGCCAAAATGAAAACCCCGGAAGCAATGGTCTTGTAGCGTTGGTGCATGATGTTGAGTTGCTCCTGAATCACTCGAATACATTCCGGTTTAGCCTATCACGCCCGCGATCCCCGTCAAGAGTTAGCCCGTCATCCGGGATGCGCTCCAGGGCGTGATCCGACCCTGTCATCGGGTCGCTGGCATGGCTGCCATTGCTGAGCTACATTGGCTTCGACGCTGGACGCCATCAGCCCATTCATACTCTTTTGTACTCCCTGGCTGCAAATCACCATGACAAACACCTTTTCCGGAACCTCCTCGTACATCGCCGACGGCGAATTGAGCAACGTCGTCAACGTCGCCCTGGCGCTGCAAAAACCACTGCTGGTTCGCGGCGAACCGGGCACCGGCAAGACCCTGCTGGCACACGCCGTCGCCGAGTCCTTGCAGATGCCGCTGATCCGATGGCACGTCAAATCGTCGACCGATGCCGCCGAAGGCCTCTACCACTACGACACCGTCCAACGCCTCAACGACAGCCGCTTCGGCGACGGTGACGTCTCCAATATCGAACACTATATCAAATTGGGTCCTCTGGGCCGGGCCTTTGAATCGAAGCAGCGCACGGTGGTGCTCATCGACGAGATCGACAAAGCCGACTTGGAATTCCCCAACGATCTGCTCCACGAATTGGACGCCATGCGCTTTACCGTCGATGAGACGGGCCGCGAAATCATCGCCCGCCAACGGCCCTTCGTCCTCATCACCTCCAATGCCGAAAAGGAATTGCCCGATGCCTTTTTGCGCCGCTGCATCTTTCACTACATCAATTTTCCAGGCCCGGCATTGATGCGCGACATCGTCGCCGTTCACCATCCGGATCTGGAGCAACGCCTGTTGGAGCGATGCCTCGAGAAATTTTATTGGCTCCGAGAACAGCCCCAGCTTCGCAAACAGCCCTCCACCAGCGAACTTATCGACTGGATCGGCGCCCTGGTGCGATCCGGGCTCGACGCCGATGAATTGAGCGACGACTTTCCCTTTCTCGGTGTTCTGCTCAAAAAGGAGCGCGATCTGCTCGCCCTTCAGGGCAGCCGCTGAGCTCATTGTCTTTTTCCCCGCGATCTCTTCCATGTTCGTCAATTTCTTTTTCCATCTCAGGAAACGGGGCATTCCGGTCTCGATCACCGAGTTTTTGACCCTTCTGGAGGCTCTGGAGAAGGGCCTGGACGACGCCAGCCTGACTGGCTTTTACTGGCTGGCCCGCTCCGTGCTCATAAAGCGGGTTGAGCATTTTGATCGATACGATGCGGCGTTCCAGGAGTTTTTCAAGGACCTGCCCTTTTCGGCCCCCGAGCGCCGCGATGATCTGAGTGACGAGTTATTGCAATGGCTCGAGGGGGCGCAATTTCTTCGAGAACTCACCGACGAGCAGCAGCAGGCGTTGCAGCAGCTCGACCTCGACGAACTGCGCCAGCAATTCGAAGAACGACTCCAGGAACAAACCGAGCGCCACGACGGCGGAAGCCACTGGATCGGCACCGGGGGCACCAGCCCCTTCGGTCACTCCGGACGCCACCCCTCGGGCATGCGCGTCGGAGGCTCCGGGCAACACCGATCGGCACTTCAGGTCGCCTCACAGCGTCGATTTAAAAATTTAAGAACCGATCGGGTCCTGGATACCCGTCAGATCGGAGTGGCCCTTCGCAAACTTCGCCATTTGAGCCGCAAGGGTGGAGACGAACAGCTCGATCTGGACGCCACAATCGATGAGACTGCGAGAAACGCCGGCGATATCGAATTGGTGTTTCGCCCTCCCCGACAAAATCAGGTCAAGCTTCTACTTCTATTCGACGTCGGGGGCTCGATGAACCCCCACACCGAACTGACGAGCCGTCTGTTTTCGGCAGCTCACCGAGCCCACCACTTCAAGGCATTTAAAGCCTATTATTTTCACAACTGTTTTTATGAAACGCTCTACAGCGACATGTCGCGACAAAAGGGAGAGTCGACACGCCAGATACTGGCCAATCTCGATCGAAGCTGGCGTTGTTTCGTCGTCGGCGACGCCGCCATGGCTCCTCCAGAGCTGACCCAGCCCGGGGGATGCATCAATTATTTTCAGCACAATGAAGAGGCGGGCATCACCTGGCTTCGGCGGCTGCGCGAGACCATTCCCCGCACGGCCTGGATAAACCCCGACAAACCCCAGTGGTGGGGAAGCTACACCACCCGGCAGATCGCAGAGCTCTTCCCCATGTTTCCCCTAACCATCGACGGCCTCGACCGGGCCATCGACGAGATTCGCTGAACCCTGTGGCAGCACAATTCCGAGCCACAGATCGCCGCTCTCCTCGACCCGGCGCGTCCAGGCCCGAAAATCGGGATAGTCTTCGGGTTGGATGCGCTGGCGGGGAAGGCGAATCGATGTCTCGAGGCGAAACTCATCGCCGTCGATCCAACTGCGGCGCTGGAAGTCACCGAATCGAGTGTTCAGGCCACCGATGACGGTGGCATTGTTGAGCTCGATCCTGCCGTTGCGCGTGCTGGCGGTTCCGGCAACCTCAGCGCCGGGTGATAGGTTGATGGCGCCATTTCGGGTCGAGACCCGGCCCGTGACGGCGACCTGATCCTGCAAGTTGATGGCCCCGTTGCGGGTGCCGACATTTCCGTCAACCAGGCTGGCGAGCCCAACGGTGATGGATCCATTGCGACTGGTCAGTGTGCCACAGGTATTTTCATCGCCGAGCCGGATCTGGCCATTGCGGCTTTCAATATCGCCGACCCGGTTG
>SKPJ01000395.1 GCA_007119595.1 Myxococcales bacterium | reverse complement strand
GCCACCATTACCACGAAATCCATCGTCTCCGCCCGCTCGATGACAGCCCGATGCATCTGCCGCGCCGTCGTCACCTCCACGGTCTGAACCCCATAGGGTGAATCCAGCGAAACCGGCCCACGGACCAGGGTAACCGACGCGCCCAACTCGGCAGCCGCGCTGGCAATGGCGTGCCCCATCTTGCCCGTCGAGGGATTGGACAAAAACCGGGCCGGATCCAAAAACTCTCGGGTGGGCCCGGCGGTCACCAACACCTCTTGATTGGCCAACACTGGCTCGGCAAGCGCTCGATCAATGGCCTGCACCAACACCGAGGCGTCGGGGAGCCGTCCCGGTCCGACCTCCTTGCAGGCCAACTCCCCCTGGTCGGGATCGACCACCACATGGCGCTCCATCTCACGCAGGGTTTGCAAATTCGCCTGCACCCGCTCGTGGCGCCACATCTGTGTATTCATCGCCGGCGCCACCACCACCGGAGCCCGCGTGGCGAGCAACACCGTGGTCAACAGGTCATCGCCCATCCCACAGGCCATGCGGGCGATGACATTCGCCGTCGCCGGAGCGACGATGGCCACGTCGGCCCACCGCGCGAGATCGATATGACCGATCTCGCTTTCGTATTTCGGATCAAAAGTCGTGGTCCCCACCGGGTTTTCGCTCAACACCTGAAGGGTCAGTGGTTGCACAAATTCGCGCGCCCCCTGCGTCATGACCACCCGCACTTCGTCTCCGCGCTTGACGAGCGCCCTCACCAATTCACAGGCCTTATAGGCCGCAATGCCTCCGCTTACTCCCAACAACACCCGCTTCTTTTCGGCCATCTCAATCTCCCGTCTGCCTGCTCTCACCGCCGGCGACTTCCAATAATAGATGCAGCATAAACCCCGTAGCTCCCCAGATCACATGGCCGTCGTAGTCATAAAAATGAAGATCGAAATCCATTCCCGCCCAGCTACGGGTCTCCATTCGGTGACATGACGGATCGGCGAGTCTCGCCAGTGGAGCGACGAAGAGGGTCTCGATTTCACGGGGATTGGGCTCGAGATCGTAGGGCTGATCGAATTCTCCGACGAAGGTCGTCACTTCGTAGCCCGTCACCGTGGGCATACGCACCAGGGCGCCGTACAGGTGTACATCGCCTGCCGAAAGGGCGATCTCCTCTTCCGTTTCTCGAAGGGCGGTGGCCCGCAGATCGGGATCCGATTCCTCGCTCCGACCGCCGGGAAAACTGACCTCGCCGGAGTGCTCCGCCATGGTGTCAGGGCGTTTGGTAAATACAGCGCAGATCTGGCCCTCGATCTCTGTGAGCGGAGCCAACACCGCCGCCTTCGTCAGCCCCTTTCGAGGCAGCCCCGGAATGCGTCCAAAACGCTGTCGGGGCTTATCATTCAACGACTCCAGGCGCCGTCGCACCCGGTCTGGAGCATAGAGATCATCGAGAGCGCTCATCGCCGCACCCGGGCATCGAAGAGAGCCTTACCGTCTTCTTTTCCCTGATATTCCACCTCCAAGACCTCGAGCGCCAATTTGCGTATTCGGCCGCGGGGAAGGCGGATGCGAATATATTGGTCGTCTTCGACATCCAATACCCGGCACCGCCCCAGCTTTGGATGATCGATGAGATCGCCGGCCGATACGATCGGTTCCTCGAGATCGAGATCCTCGTAGGGATTGCCCGTTTTCTTGGACTTGGCTCTGGACTTTGATCCCCGTGCGATGGCCTTCGAAGTTCGCTTTTTTTTGCGGCTGGATTCTGTCTCTTCGACCTCCGCAATCGCTTCGTCCCATGAAAGAGAGCTCTGCGAATCGCCGGTGGAGGCCGTCGACGGTGCTTCATCGCTCGACGCGGTGGCCACCTGCTGGGAGGGGGCTTTTTGTGGGGATGCAATCCGGGTGATCGAATCGAGGACGAGCCGGCCGGACTCCGGCTCCAATCGGCGCTCCATCTCCAGATCGACAAAGGAGTCGATGACGAATTCAGCGCTCTGTGCCCGGGCCTCCAATAATTGCCCGCCCACCATCTGCGGCCCCACCGGACCGGTCACGTTGAACACCGCCGCCAACCGAAGCGCCACTTCCTCTCCCAATTGGGAGACATTCCCGTCGAGGCTGACGAGGTCAAAGCTGCCCTCACCATCGACGAGCGTTTCGTAGGACTGCGTCGTGGCGTTGAAATGCACCAATTTGATGGCCTCGAAGTGACCTACGGCGCGGATATCGCCGGCGGTCACACCGTGCTCCTCACAGATCCGGGTCAATTGCTCCACCAGATCTTCTCCGGCGTCCAGTCTTCCCACCAGACGCTCGCTGATATTTGATACTCGAAATTTCACGCTGAAATCCTCTCGTCTCTATACTCTGCATTCCAATGTCGAATAAACCCGCTTATCTCGCCTGTCGCACCCGGCATTGATCAAACCATCAACGAAGGGGGGTACGATGGCGCCTACCAGTGAATATCTTGGTCCTCCGTAACGCCATACAGGGTCGTATCGTGGCGCTGTCCGTCGACGCGAATCGTGGCCTCAAAACGTCCCGCGGGCTGGATGAAGTGGCCGTGAATGACCTTCCACCGATGATAATCACTGAATACGTAATAGGGCGTAAAATAAAGCTCTACAGCTCCATCGGCGGTCCGAACCGTCCACGGTTGATCGGGATTCGACGGCGAATAGTCAAATATGGCTCGGTCCAATGGAACCAGACGGTCACCGATCCAGATCGCGTTCTCCGAGACTCCATCGAGTCCATCGTTGAATCCAGCCACCAGGTTGATCCCCACCGATCGTCCGTCGGAGAGGCGTCCCATGGCATTGACCCAACGCCAACACGTGCGCCGCGCCAATATTCCCTGCGTATAATCCAGTCCCCCGAGCCCACCATCGAGCCGATAACTCCGGGAGCCGACCCGCAGCCGTCCTCTTACTGGGACACCGGTGCGCTTCTGGGTGATATTGACGATTCCCGCGTCGTCGACCGGTGATATTACGGTCAATGCAGGGCCGTGTTTGCCGGGATCGAGATCGGCCTCGAGCTGCAACCCCCGGGGGTGCATCTGTAAGAGGGGATGCAGCGAACAGGACCACCGATAGGGCTCGAGCCCCTCGCCACGGGTGGTCTGAAACCGCACTCCGGGAGCTCGAAACGAAGAATGATGCCCCCGGGCCGGACGATCATTGACCCGAGCTTGTTTGTCCGGAATTCCGAGAAAGCGCCGGGTCAACACACTTCGCTCCTCGAAGAGATCGACGACGTACATAAAGGACTGGCCAAAATAGCAGCCGTCGACCACCGCCTGACATACCAGCACTTCGTCGGTCACCACGATCGTGTAGTGCCAGCGCTTTCGCCTCAGCCCCCAATGCCACCACTCGGGACAGTGCTTACCGTCCAACCCATCCAATTTCACCGCCGGCAGCTCCCCTCGATAGGTGCCAAACCGGGGATGACCGTCGCGATCGACGACGCTGTTGGGCACCGAAGTAAGCGCCGATTGAGATTTGCTGTCTTCCGGGGCTTTCACCGTCACCGGTTCATCCATCGTCAGCTCCTGATTCATCAATCTTTTGCAGACGACCCTTATCACGGGAGTCGTCGACATTCACGTCATGGAAATGCCAAAAGGGGTGGTTCCCTGATCCGGGACTCAGTTCTACGCCAATAAGCTGTGCGGGTTGAGGGGACGGGGCATGCCCAAAGGCCCCTCCGGGGTGTCACCACGTCGGGCAGCCCAAATCAACCTCCTTTGCTGGGGAGGTGGGCCGCCGCAAGCGTAGCGCCGAGGCGGGTCGGAGGGGCCTGATCGCAGTCCCCGTACCCTGGGGTGGTGAGCCGGCGCGAGCGTAGCGACGCGCCGGGGCGGAGGGGCCTGTTCGCAATCCCCGTACCCCTACTTTCGACATAAGCGCTCTACCTGGTGGTGGCCCGAAATTGTTCGACAAAGGGATGACAAGCCCGATGCGATGTGACGGTCAAATCCTGACACGGGTACTCCGGAGCATCCCGTTGGCCCCGATGGTCCTGCCATGTCTGCCAGTCATTGCAACTCAAACCCACCACACACCTGCTGGTCGACAAATTGGCCTCAAAACATGCATTCATTCCCTCCAGATCGTCGATATTCATATGCAGCAGCTTGAGATTGGCCCGACAATCCTCGCGGCAGGTTCGGGCGTGATACACCGAGGTGTCACCGATGCATTCTTCACTCTGATCGCAGGTCTCTTGGCAGACTTCGATATACTCCTCGATGGTAGCTCGTAGATCATCTTTGGTGATCTGCGGCTCTTCGACTGCCGGCTCATCCTCTTCAACGGGGGCCGAGCTGCAGGAGATCAAACTCAACAATAGAAGACAAGAAAGGAGTTTCAGGATGAACTGTCGGCGCATAAAAGATCCTCCGCAATAGAGACGAACGATAACTCCGACGCTATCTTGGACTCTCTGGCGCCATTTCGCGAGCGCCGATGAAAACTGAGAATGAGTCAACGATGTTCTTTGAATCCCACCTCGGGGCTTGTGCGCCCCGATTGCCTTGGGCAATAGTGGTGATTCAAATGCGTGCAACGCACAGCCTTGATTGCGGAATAGCCATGCGAAATTTTCAGACTAAATTTTGGAAGCGTTTTCAGGAATTCAAAGAGGCCCCGGCGATCTATACCGTCGACGGCGGGAGCCGAAAATCGCTCGATTTCTGGGCCTGGACCCGGCGCATTCAAAACCTGGCGATGGGGTTGATGGATGCTGGATTTAAAGCGGGTACGCGGATGGGGTTTGTGGCGCCCAACGGGCGGGACTGGCTGGATTTGGCGATGGCTACCTGGCTCGTCGGTGGCTGTCTGGTGCCCCTGGTGCCGGGGCGTAACCGGGAGGAAACGCTGCGCTGTCTCGGGCGAAGCGGCTGCGATTGGATCGTCGTGGTCGACGACAACGAGCGCGCTCGGCTTCGCGGGCCCGGTGGCTCCTTGCCGCCACACCTGCAATGGGTCTTCCTCGACGGTCAGACCACCGGCAAAGACAGCCACGCCATCGACGACCTCGATGAAACGGGGCGCTCTTTCATCCGCCGCGGACACGCCAAGAAACTGGCGAAACGGATTTACCAACTGGAGCGCGACGCGCCGGCCCTCATCCTCTTCGACCCGGAGCCCGACGACGACGCCGAAGGGGCCCTTTTCTCCGGTATAAGAGTCGATCGCCAACTGGAGGGTATCGCCCGCCAGATGGCGATCGGCGACACCGAAGGGGCCAGTGTCGCCTCCATGATGTCCTTTGGCTGGTTTTCCAGCTTTCTGATCACAGTGGCCACTTTATACGCCGGCCAGTCCATTTGTCTGACCCCGACCCTTCGCGATCTCAGCGATGAATTCGAGGCCCTGCGCCCCACTCATCTCGTCTGCGGCCCGGCCTATCTCGAAAAACTGGGCACTCGTTGGCAGCAAAAGCTCGACGACGCCCCGGATTTACTCAAGCGATTGGCGGGCTCCGACGACGACGCTTCCACGCTGAGCCGCGCCCTGGGCAGCCTCGGCGAGCGAACAGCCCGTCGATTTCTCTACGACCCCATCCGAGATGAATTCGGTGGAAAATT
>SKPJ01000327.1 GCA_007119595.1 Myxococcales bacterium | reverse complement strand
CTGGCCTTGTCGGTGGCACGTTCCAAGGAGAGGCCGTTCAGTCAATGGGCCACAACTTCGTCCGAGAGGGCGGTGACTACTTCGATGAAGAAGACTCCGATATTGTCGGCGAGTCCACCAACTACAGCGGTCTGGCCGACAACGGTGGATTTACCGAAACCCACGCCGTCGATGAGGGCGAACACGGTCATCTCGACGTCGCCGCCTCCAATTGCCGAGATCTCGACGGCAATATTATGAGCTACGACCAACGAGGAGAACGACGACCCGCCGGTGCTGCGTGCAGTCGCGGCGCCTGGGAAGCTCAGACCCATTTCGAGGATTTCGAAAATGCTGAATTCCCCGATGCCCAAGACGGCTACGAAAGTGGCAGTTTCCAAGGGGTCGACGACCGGGAGTGGCACTATACCGACATCCAGAGCGCTCTGGAGTATCCCATCGACGGTGAAGGCGCTCGCTCCGCCGACGAAGGCGCCGAAGTTCGATCCGAGGGGATCGAGGGGATTGACGGCGACGTGCAGTCCATTTCGGTGCAATACCGAAAAGCCGGTGACGAACCCCATGAGCGTCGAATCCGAATCCGGGTCGACGGAAGCACCGTTGCCGAGACGCAACTGTTCGGCGACGAGAGTGGAGAAGACGATACGATACGAGTTCTGGAAGTCGACGACCTCGACGAGGGAACGGATTTCGAATTGAGTATCGAAAACGACTCTCCCGGCGGTACCGGAGATATCACGATCGACAATATCTCCTGGCGTTGAGAGTTGAACGCTAAGAGATAGCCTATCGTGGCCTAATCCCCCCCGCTTTATCCCGCCGCAAAACCCCGGGATAAGGCGGGGGGTTTTTATTGGTTTTTTGGGCTGTGATTAATTTTGGGTCATCTTCTCGATCCCTTGAAGCTTACCGATATCGGAGATCGGAAATGCAGCAGAAAACACAAAATTTGCTCGATATCTTGCCTATCGGGGCCGTCGTATTGTCGCGCAGTCAGGATGTCGTTTACGCCAACGATGCGTTTATGGACTTCATTGGATATTCGGAGGAGGAATTGCGAGGGATGTCAATCCAAGACATCACCGACACCTACAATCGAGAGAAATTGGAGAAGGGACTGCGTGAATTATACGCAGGCGAGCGAGATCACCTGGAGTTGGAGACCGCATATCTGCGTAAAGACGGTGCACGTGTCTGGGGATATCCGGTACGAATGCTTTTTCCGGTAGAGGAGTTTGAAGTCGAGGACACGTTGTTAATGCTCGTGGTCGACATCACGGAGCGGCGAAAATTAGAACAACATGCGCGGCGCTCGGAGCGATTGAACGCCCTCGGTCTACTGGCTGCCAGCATCGCTCACGATTTCAATAATCTATTGACGGTCATCAAAAGCCAGGCCAGCTTGCTGGCCGCCCAGCCGAACAATACGGAGCTAGTCACCGAATACACCGAGCGAATCAACCGCAGTTGTGAGCGAGGCGCGGAGTTGACCCGAGAATTGGTGACCTTCGGGGTAGAAGATCTTTCGGAAATCGAAAAGGTCGATATCAATGCATTTATGAAAGACGTCCATCAAGTATATTTCCGTCTTCTCCCACCGACCATCACCTTTGATTTATCTCTCTCAGAACGCGCTCCCACAGTCATGACCCAAAGGGGGCGGCTGCACCAGATCGTGACCAACCTCATCATCAATGCCCGCGACGCCATGCAGGATCGGGGTACCCTGAGCATCGAGACCCGTCTCATCCGTACCGGCGACTCTGAATTTCCGGATACCGACGAATTGGGGCCCGGAAACTATACACTACTTCGGATCAGCGATACGGGGATGGGAATTGCACCGGAGAATATACCCAAAATCTTCGATCCCTTCTTCACCACCAAGGGAGACGTGGGAACGGGGATGGGGCTTACGACAGTGGCGGAGTCCGTCGCGCGCGACAACGGATATCTCCACGTCGAACCAAAAGGCCCGGGCGGTGGGGCCTGTTTCGAGATCTACCTGCCGGCGGACTCCGAAACCTATCAAGCCCAGAAGGAGCGTCGGCGAGAGCAAGGCGAAACGCCATCGAGTACACGGCCCCGGCCGTGATCGCCCTCAGCCGGAGCGTCGACGAGATATCTCCGCGTCGACCATCAGGGAAACCCAGATCAATTCGAAGAGGCTCAGCCCCTCGCCCTTGACCTCGATCGGCTCACCGATTTCGGCCAAGTCCCCTTCGCACTTTCGACCCAAATTCAATGCCAGGCTATATTCTTTGCCCCCGGGCCACACCAAGGACATTCGTGCCGGGCGAATCTCCGTAATATTGACCAGCGCCCCTTCCAACTCTTCGGCTCGGATCGGATCGCCCTTTTCTTCGATCGCCCTTCCCTCGTCATAAAGTCGACCCTCATCGTCGATTCGAAAGGAGTGTCTCTCGCCACCCCATAATCCGGAGATCAACTCCAGGCAACTGCTTCCGAAAATAGCTACGCCCATGGTGGCCAGTGGAAAATAAATCCAATTCGCCCCCAAGAAGGCGATGGCAATGACCACAACCGCCAACCAGGCGATGATAAAGGGCCAGGCCATACGGGCGTCTCGAGTCATGACCAGCGGAAATACGAACAACGCCGTCGCCACCACCAAAGCTCCCCATAACCATTCGATATGGCCATCAAAGACCAAGACCACCGGTAAGAGTGATGCCAGCGAAAAGAAGATCGTCGCCACGGCCATACAAACGCGAGTCGCCGGCCGCTCCCGCTCAAACCACTGAAGCTCGAGTTTCCCTGCGCCGCGACCGACTTCGATATCCTCTGCGTCGCCAATATCGCCGAAACAATCGCGGGATTCAGCCTCCTCAAACGCCATTTCGGCGTTTAACGTCGCCGCACGCTCCTGCAAGGACTGTCTGTTTTTGCTGCGCTCCAAACGCCAATAGGATTGGTTGTTCAATACCGCGCCGAGCTCCCACCAGCGCTTTTGATCGACCGGACGATGTACTTCGAAGGAGGAAAAAAGACGAAAGGGGAATTCCATATCGACCTTGAAACCGCGCCACCACTCCTCGACCACGACCTTGCGCTTCGATGGGTCGAAACAGATCCGATGGCGCCTGCCGCGATCGCTTAGATAACCTCCGAGCACCACCACCAGGGCGCCACCGATCGCCACCAATGCCGCCAACGCCAATCCCTCCAAATGCCCCCACTGCGCACGCCTCCAGGGCAGCGCGAGCTGCTCCACCGGCCCCGGCCAAAGCCACACAATTGCCGCTGCGAGAAATAACAAAAACAGAAATAATACCTGGTATCCCACCGTACTGTCCTCGGCGACAAAAGTGACACGGTCCTGCTCTCGCCGCATCTCTTCTCGTTTCATCACAACCCCATGAGTGAATCCGATTACAACCACTTTCACGATATCGCTGTTGATGTAGCATAGGGATTCGCAGGTCTAAATCCACTCGCTTGACGCCCCCAATCGTAGCTGCCACGTTGCATCGAGCTGCGTCTTTTCCTTCTCAATTTTCCCATCGGGCACCTTCAGCAATGAGCGACGATACCTCTCTGGGGCCTCCCTGGACCATTTTAAAAATTCTGCGCTGGACCACCGGCTATTTCGAGGACCGGGGTGTCGACGGAGCACGTCTCGACGCTGAATTACTGCTCGCCCACGTCCTCGATATCGATCGCATTCAGCTCTACACCCAATTCGACCGCCCCCTCACAGAGGATGAACTCGGCACCTATCGCGGCCTCGTAAAGCGACGTGCCAAACGCGAGCCCTGTGCCTATCTGTTGGGCGCCCGCCATTTCTGGAGTCTCGAACTCTCCGTCGATCCCCGGGTGTTGATTCCCCGCCCCGACACAGAAACCCTGGTCCGGGTGTGCCTCGAAAAGCTCGAGGAGTACGGCGTGGACGAAGAATCGCCACCCCGGCTCGTCGATGTGGGCACCGGAAGTGGTGCCGTCGCCCTCGCCATTGCCTCCGAGCGCCCGGAGCTCGATATCGCGGCTACCGACAACAGCGCCGATGCACTCGACGTAGCCAGAAAAAATGCTCAATCACTGGCTCTCGATGAGTCCGTCCATTTTTTCGAAGGCGATCTCCTTCAGGCACTGCCCGAACCGTGGCTACCCCTGGATTTTATCGTCAGTAACCCACCCTATATCGCCGACGGAGAGCGCGAAGAGATTCAGGCCGGGGTCCGGGACTTCGAGCCCTCTTCAGCGTTATTTGCCGGCCCCGATGGACTCGATGTGATTCGCCGCCTCATCACAGAAGCCCGGGAGGCTCTGGTTCCAGGCGGTTTTCTGCTCTTCGAGATCGGCCATCGCCAGGGGAAGGCCGTTCGTGAGCTTCTCTGCGCCGCCGATTTACAGAATATCGAGATCGTGCCCGATTACGGCGATCGCGACCGAGTGGCTGTAGCCCAAACCCCGTCATCCCAGGTCCAGCGATGAAACGCGTCGATACATCTCGATCACTGGCCCACGTCCTGGTATGCACCAATCAGCGCACCGACTCCGATCTACCCTCCTGCGCCGATAGCCAGGGCTTTGAGGTCTACGATTATTTTCGCGACTGGCTCGACGAACGAGGACTTTTAACGCGCGTCTGGTTGACTCAGACCCACTGCATGGGCTGGTGTCACTCCGACGGAGCCACCGTGGCGATCTATCCCGACGATATCTGGTATCGAGCGGTCACTCCCGGAGACTGCCAAGAGATCATTGAACGGCATCTGCGACGATTCGACGGCGGCGACGACGGCGACTCCGGCTCCCAACCCCCCACGGGGTGATTCCAGCACCAGGGTTGACGCACTGCGTCAATCCCTTGTCTAATGGAGCTTCGGGGCTATGGTTTACGCGACCAGACGACAGCACCCCCTTCGAATGCATTTTTCGATCTCGATCGCCGATGACGAGCAATTCCGGCGGCGCTCCAATATTTCGATCTGACGACGGATAATTCTAATGGCCAAAAAACGAAAGACGGTACTCGAAGAACTCGCTCGCGTTCGCTTTATCGGCCCCGCAATGGCCAAATCTCTTTACGACGACCACGGCATCCGAACCATCGGCGAAGTTGTCGAATTCGGAAAAGAGGGAAACCTCACCGAATTGCGCGGCGTGGGAGAGAAGAAGGCATCGACCATTTTAAGCTCCGCCAAGCGCATCGCCGGCGCCGATGGCAGCGCCGAAGCTGAAGAAGAGCCGCCCGAGGAAGAAGAAACAGCGGCGGCCGAATCGGGCAACGGCGCCATGCCGCCCAAAAAACCCGCCCATCGATCAAATGGCCGCGGCCCTCAGCCGACGACCTCTCGACCGCAACCCACATCGGCTCCTCCTTCCGGTGGGGGTCCCGGTCGCGCCGTCGCCGGCGCTTCATCGCCCCGGGCTCGCCCTGCTCAGGTACGCACCGAAAAGGCACGAGGAGAATCGCAGCTACAGCAGCGCTTCGTCGACACCTTGCGCTGCCCGGCCTGCGGCCACGATCGCTTTGATATCGGCGCCTCCTCGCTGACCTGCCAGGCCTGCCAGCGCCAATTCGAATTTCGCGACGGCCTCGTCGACCTCGCACCACCGGTCACGCCAAACCGCTCCATCAG
>SKPJ01000119.1 GCA_007119595.1 Myxococcales bacterium | reverse complement strand
TCTTCGAGGATATCTGGGAAGACATCTTCGGTGATACACCGGACCGAATCGAAGAAGCTCCTCCCTTCTAAAACCTTCTAACACTTCCTAACAAAAAAACCCGCGCCCAGTTCCTCCCAAAAGGAGGAGCATGGGGGCGGGCTTTTTTTATGCGGCACATCGGTTCAACGACCGACGCCCAGCAATTACTTCAGCTCCACTTCGCCGCCTGCTTCTTCGAGCTGCTCTTTGAGCTTTTCGGCTTCTTCTTTTTCAAGGCCTTCTTTGATCGCCGTCGGGGCGCTCTCCACGAGCTCCTTGGCATCTTTGAGTCCCAGTCCGGTGATCTCACGGGCTGCTTTGATGACCTTGATCTTCTGCTGACCGAAGCTGGTGAGCATAACGTCGAATTCGGTCTGCTCTTCGGCTTCTCCGCCACCGGCTCCAGCGGCTCCGGCCATCATCACCGGTGCGGCGGCTTCCGCGCTGACGCCCCACTTGTCTTCCAGCTCTTCGACGAGCCCGGCAAGATCCATGACGCTCATATCACTCAAAAAGTCGATTACCTGTTCTTTCGTTACATCTGCCATCTGTAGTTCTCCTGTCTGATCTCACCCCTCGGGGGGCGAAACGATAAATGTTTCAACCAACTCGAAGCGTCATTCGCTCTCTTCCAGATCCCGCTTTCGGGCGTTGAGTACCTGCACGAAGTCGCTCGGTGCTGCATTGAGCAAGCGCACGAACTTCGTTGGAACCGCCTCGAACAAACGGAGCACTTTGGCTCTCATTTCGTCCTTCGTCGGCATCTCGGCGAGCTGCTCGACACCTTCGGCGTCGAGCGCTTTTCCGTCGAGATATCCTCCACGCACCTCATATTCGTCGAATTCCTTGGCGAATTCCTTGATCACCTTGGCGGGGCTAACTGCATCTTCTTCGCTATACGCGATGGCCGTCGGCCCTTTGAACAACTCGGCGATGGTCTCCATCTCCGTGTCCCGTATGGCCAACTTCGCCAGGGTGTTCTTCACCACTCGATATTCGACGTCGTTGGCGCGAAACTCAGCGCGCAACTCATTGACCGTATTGACGTCGATACCGGTGTGACTCGCCAGAATCACTGACTTTGCGTTCTCCAGACCGGAGCGGATCGACGCAACCATTTCTTCTTTTTGCGCTCGATTCACCTGATTTCTCCTCGTCTGTCGATATTCATCAAAAAAACCCTCGACGCTCGAAGCGAAGAGGGTCCTGATCGCGCAAAATTTCTCCACGGCCCAAAAAGCCGATCAAAAACTGCGCCGCCCAGACCGTCTCCGCTGGATATTAAGAGTCTGGAAAGACTCACCTGCTTCTCAGACGTCGAAAGCAACTCTATGTCATGCGCCGATCCCGCTATGGGGTCCGACGACTGGCGCTCGGTGTAGCGGACCCACCGAGTGCCGTCAAGGCCTCATAGCATCTCGCGCCCAAAGGAGGTGTCGAGCTTGACGCTGGGGCTCATGGTGGCGCTGATGGCAATGGTCTTAAAATATGGCAACTTCGCGCTGGCGGGCTTCATTCGCGCAAGCCGCTCGATGATCGTCTCCAGGTTTTCGCTGAGCTCTTCGACGGAAAAACTCGATCGCCCGACCGGGATATGAACAATTCCGGCCTTGTCGACACGAAATTCCAAACGCCCGGCCTTGAGTTTCTCCACGATCTCACCGACCTCGAAGGTGACCGTACCGGCCTTGGGGCTCGGCATCAGACCGCGGGGGCCCAGAAGACGTCCCAGACGTCCGACCTGTCCCATCAGATCCGGTGTCGCCACCGTAACATCCCAACCGGTCCAACCGTCATTGATGCGCTCGATGAGCTCGTCGGTACCGACGAAGTCGGCGCCCGCAGCTTCCGCCGCCTTGGCGGCCTCACCCTTGGCGAACACCAGCACCCGGGTGGTCTTGCCCGTCCCATTGGGGAGGCTGACCGCGCCACGCACCATCTGGTCGGCGTGCCGAGGATTGACGTTGAGGCGAATGGCGGCATCGACAGATTCATCGAATTTGGCAAAGGACATTTCTTTGACCAGCGCCACCGCTTCTTCGAGCTCGTAGCGCGCCGACGGGTCGACTTTTGTATTGGCTGATTCGTATTTCTTTCCTCGTACTACCATCACTTACCTCCAATGACGTCTACACCCATGGATCGACAGGTGCCGGCCACTGTACGGGCCGCGTTGTCGATATCGTCGGTGGTCAAATCCGGCATCTTGATCTCGGCGATCTTTTTGCATTGCTCCCAGGTCAGTTGCCCGACCTTGTCGCGGTTGGGAACGCCACTTCCCTTGGGAATTCCCAGCTCCTTGAGAATCAAGATTGAAGCCGGTGGTGTCTTGGTGATGAAATCAAACGACCGGTCACCGTAGACCGTGATCTCCACTGGGATCAGCATCCCCGCCTGGTCCTGCGTTTTGGCGTTAAACGATTTGCAGAACTCCATGATATTGACGCCGTGCTGACCGAGCGCCGGTCCCACCGGAGGCGATGGATTCGCCTGACCGGCCATGACCTGCAATTTTATCTGTCCCACTACTTTTTTAGCCATTTCCTTATCCTCGTCTCCACCCACCGCAAAGCGGATGGGCGTGCAGTTCCACGTCGCAGTCGCCGTTGGGCCCGAGTTGGTCCGCAACGCGCTGTCGACTCCTGCAAAAAAAAACTCCTTACCACATCGGCGTTGTCGTCATTCGCGATGCCGATGATCGAGGAGGCCTCGGTTATAATAAACACTGTGCCGAATCAAGGCTCGCAACATCATCCGACGACAAGAGCCTTCGACTGCGGCACAGATCGTTCCTATTCTTCGACTGCTTCGACCTGTTCGAAATCAAATTCCACGGACGTCGGTCGACCGAAGATCTCGACAAAGACGCGCAATTTCTCTTTGTCCTCTTGGACCTCTTCGATGGTCCCCGTAAAGTCCTTGAAATTTCCTTCCACGACTCGGACCTTGTCGCCTTTGGCGTAGCTATAACTGGGCTCCGCGGTGAGTGTACCCTCTTCGATGCGATCCGAGATCTGCTTGACCTCCGATTCGGGCACCGGCGACGGCTTGCTCTGTGAGCCTCCGACGAATCCCACGATTTTGGGCGTATTCTTGACGATATGCCATGCCCGATCGCTGAGATTCATCTTCACGAAGATATAGCCGTTATAAAACTTCTTTTCCCGCTCCCGGCGTTTGCCATTTTTGACCTCCACCACCGTCTCGGTGGGGATGTAGATCTCCTCGAATTCATCCTCGGCCTTTTGGACCCGAATACGCTCCTCAAGCGCCAATTTGGCCTTGTTTTCGTACCCCGAAAAGGTTTGTACGATATACCACTGTTTTGATTCTTCAGCTTCCGCCATGCGCTGTTGTCCTCAGATCTTCGCTGGAGGTTTTACGAGCCGTATTGCACAGATCGTCTGCGCTCGTTTCCGTCTATCCCTTACAGACCGAGCGTCAAAATATAGTCCGTCACGGGTCGCCACACCTGATCACAACCCCACAAAAAGAAGCCGAGGATGATGGTGAATACCGAGACCTCGATGGTCGCTTTTTGGGTATCCTTCCATCCCGGCCAGGTGACCTTGCGCATCTCGACGATCGTCTCGTGGATGAAGGGATCGATCTGTTCGTGATTTTTCATCCAGTAGATCAAGATCGCCGTGGCCACAATGGCCAGCGCCGAGGTGAGGGGCAAAATTCCAAACCACACCTGCTGCTGCAGAGCTTCAAAAGAGCGCCACATCCACTCAAAGGACTTGCTAAAAAGCACAAAGCCCAAAATGGCGATGCCGATGTAGGTGAGGGTAACGCCTCGTGATACTTCCATGCTCGTTCTCGTCTTGGTCCGCGCGCCAATCACCGCCGACGGCGATCCGTGCAGTTAACATCACAAAAAACACGGGGCGTACTCGACGCCCCGCATACGCTGCATCCCGCTCGTCATCCGACGGGAAAGCAGGCCAGGAGGGACTCGAACCCCCGACCGTCGGATTTGGAATCCGATGCTCTCCCAACTGAGCTACTGGCCTTTGACCCGCAGGCGACGACGGGACGCCGATAAAGCGCCCCGTCTTCGATGCGTGGAGCAAACGTCCACGGACCTGCGGTTTATTTCCGCGCAACGACGAGCGCCACGCACATCGAGATCATTCGATGATCTCGGTGACCACGCCGGCGCCGACAGTTCGGCTTCCTTCGCGGATCGCGAAGCGAACGCCTTCTTCCATCGCGATCGGAGTGATCAGCGAGCCCGTGATGGTGATCCGATCACCGGGCATCACCATTTCGACGCCCTCTTCGAGAAAGATCTCGCCGGTCACGTCGGTGGTGCGGAAGTAAAACTGGGGACGATAGCCCGCGAAAAACGGGGTATGCCGTCCGCCCTCTTCCTTGGTCAGAATATAGACCTCGCCACCGAATTTGGTGTGCGGCGTGACACTTCCGGGCTTGGCCAGCACCTGGCCTCGCTCGACGTCTTCCTTTTTGATCCCTCGAAGCAGGCATCCGACGTTGTCGCCGGCCTGGCCCTCATCGAGCAACTTGCGGAACATCTCCACACCGGTGACGACGGTCTTCTCCGGGGTATCCTGCATCCCGACGATCTCGACCTCGTCCTGGGGATGGACGACGCCGCGCTCGATGCGACCGGTGACGACGGTACCGCGACCCGAGATCGAGAACACATCCTCGATGGGCATCAAAAACGGCTTGTCCGTCTCCCGTTCCGGCGTCGGGACGTAGTCGTCGATCGCTTCGACGAGCTTCATGATTGCCTGATCGGCATGCTCACCCTTTTCGCCTTCCAGGGCCTGGAGGGCGGAACCGATAACCAGCGGGACTTCGTCTCCGGGAAACTCGTATTTATCGAGTAGTTCGCGGACCTCCATCTCCACCAGCTCGATGAGGTCGGGATCGTCGACCATGTCGGCTTTATTCAAAAAGACGACGATCGCCGGGACACCGACCTGACGGGCGAGCAGGATATGCTCGCGAGTCTGGGGCATCGGTCCGTCGGCCGCCGAGACCACCAAAATGGCGCCGTCCATCTGGGCGGCTCCGGTGATCATATTTTTGACGTAATCGGCGTGCCCCGGGCAGTCGACGTGGGCGTAGTGACGATTGTCGGTCTCGTATTCCACGTGAGAGGTCGCAATCGTGATACCACGCTCGCGCTCCTCGGGGGCTTTGTCGATATCTTCAAACTGCATGCCCGCGCCCCCTTGTGCCTCACTGAGGACGCGCGTGATGGCGGCAGTCAAAGTAGTCTTGCCGTGGTCGACGTGACCGATCGTTCCCACGTTGACGTGGGGTTTCGTTCGCTCGAATTTCTCCTTGGCCATGCTCTCAACTCCTTTGGCTGTTTCGCCAAATTAATGTTTGACACCTTGCTGAATTGAACGGGCAGCGCTCGGGCCGCGAAAACACGACCGTCCCGGCTACTGCCACCGACATCTCGACCCCCGCCTTTCCATACTCGGAAAGGGGGCGGTGCGTCCAGTGGCTTTGCCGTAGAGCCCTCGACCGGAATTGAACCGGTGACCCCTTCCTTACCATGGAAGTGCTCTACCGCTGAGCTACGAGGGCATAACCGTCGCCGTCGGC